>CAZDRS010000014.1:0-24241 GCA_964507585.1 uncultured Dechloromonas sp. | reverse complement strand
GAAGTGTTGGCCGTACGGCCATGGCTGGCGGTGCAGCCCTGGGAGCCGCTGCATCCGGTCCTGTGATGGCCTATGCCGAAGCTGAACAGGCGTCCACGCAGCTTCAGGTGGCGATGATGCAGAAGGGCGGCCAGGTTTCCGAGAGCTTTGCCCAGATCGATACGCTGGCCAAGCGCCTGGGCAACAAGTTGCCGGGCACCACGGCCGACTACCAGAACATGATGAGCATGCTGATTCGCCAGGGGATGCCGGCGAAAAGCATTCTTGGCGGCCTGGGTGAGGCGACGGCATATCTGGCCGTGCAGCTCAAGATGGCGCCGGAGGCGGCAGCGGAGTTTTCCAGCAAGCTGCAGGACGCTACGCGCACGACCGACAAGGACATGATGGCGCTGATGGATACCATTCAGCGCACGTTCTACCTGGGCGTTGACCAGGGGAATATGTTGCAGGGCTTTGCCAAGTTGTCGCCTGCTCTGGCCATCCTGAAAAAAGATGGGATTGCAGCGGCGCGTGAGCTGGCCCCTTTGTTGGTGATGGCAGATCAATCCGGCATGGCCGGGGAAGCCGCCGGTAACGCATACCGCAAGATTTTTCAGGGCGGATTGGACGCCAAGAAGGTGGGCAAGGGTAACGCTGCCCTGGCCGGAACTGGCATCAAGCTGGATTTCACCGATGGCAAGGGCGAGTTCGGCGGTATCGAAAAGCTGTTCTCGCAGCTTGATCGCCTGAAAGGGGTTAGCACCCAGAAACGTACAGGGGTGCTCAAGACGATCTTTGGCGACGACGCTGAGACCCTTCAGGCCTTGTCGCTCATCATCGACAAGGGCAAAGCCGGTTATGACGAAGTGCAGAAAAAGCTGGCTGACCAGGCGAGTCTGCAGGAGCGCGTTCAGAAGCAACTGGGCACGTTGACCAGTCTGTGGGATGCAGCGAGCGGCACTTTCAAGAATGCTTTGGTCGCACTTGGTGAATCAATTTCACCGGAGCTGCACGCGACGGCCGAGTGGATAGGGAAACTGGCTGAGCGCACCCAGAAATGGGCGGAAGAAAATCCCCAGTTGGCGGCAACGCTGATGACGCTGGCCAAGTGGGGTGCCATGGTCTTGATGGGTGTCGGTGCGCTGGGGTTGGCGATTGCCGCAGTGTCGGCGCCTATCGCCATTCTCAACCTGTCGCTGGCTGGTATGGGGCTGAACCTGGGCATGGTCTTGGGCGCTCTGTCGAAGGTGATTGGCTTCGTCGCCAATGCCGTCAAGGCCAACCCGTGGGCGCTGCTGTTTGCGGCCGGCGCGGCGGCGATTGGCCACATCCTTGGGCGCCTTGATGAACTCAAGGCGAAGTTTACCCAAGGCGATTGGTGGGGAATCGGGCGCGTGATCATGGAAGGCATCATCGCGGGTTTCGATTCGCTGACCTTTGGGCTGTTCTCCAAGGTGCTGGAGGTGATTAAGGGAATAACGACGCGGATCGCCAAGGCGCTTGGCTTCAATCCATTCCCTTCGGCCGGGGGCTCTTCCGGCGAGACCGGGGGAAGCTCGATCGCTCCGAAGATCGAGGCCCGGCCATCGGTTGTGCAGCCTCAGCCACGCTCGGCTTTTTCCGGTGGCAGCAATTCGTTCGTGTTCAATATCCAGCCATCGCCTGGGATGGATGAGCGCGGCCTGGCGGGCATGGTCCGCGATGAGTTTTCGAAAATCACGCGTGAGCAGGAGGCTCGACAACGATCCTCGTTACGCGATCAGCACTGAGGAGATTGGCTGTGGAGCATTCTAAAAAAATGTGCAGGGTTTTCGGGTTGAAAGAGACGGAAGTGCACCGCGAAATATGGGGGGATTTGACGGTAAAAAACCCTGGCCTTGTGGCCATGATCGATTATCTGAACTCAGGAGATGAAAAGAATATGCAAAAGACACTATGCCCCCATTGCGGCTGTTCAGCACTAACCCGCTCTTCAAAGCAGATGAGCAAGTTGGTCAAGCATTCAACTTGCGCTTGTCTGAACGCCGCATGTGGTCACGTATTCATCGCCTCTGTCGAGGCGATCAGGACGATTTCGCCGGCAGCATTCCCAGATCCTGAGGTGGACGCAGTGTTGATGCAATCGAGTCGCATGCATGGTGGAAGTCGGCAGACCGAGGCTTCGAACGAACGGCATTTTGCGGAGGACAAGAAAATGACCTAGAGATGCTAATTCAGATCCGGCAATGATCAGGTTTGCCACACGTGACGCAAAAAAAGACCGCCCGGAGGCGGTCACGTGCACAACAAAATACGACGAAAGTGGATTCATTCTATGAAAATTATTCATGGATTGCAACGGCGTGCCGTTGACAACGACGTAGAACTGTCAAACAATGGCAACGCTGCATCCAAAAATGCAGTCGGGATTGGCGTCCCGGAGATAGGCGGACAACCGCCGATGTGCGGTTTTTTTACGTCCGTAGTAGTCATGGCCCAAGTTTTATGGGTGGGCCGTGTGGGGAGGGGAAACCCTCGCCGGTCCTATCCCGGTACGCCAACCTGCACGGTTCCGCCCACCCCAATTGGCGTTGGGGAGAGCGGAAATAGCAAACCGCTTGATAGGAGGCCACCATGCCTGCACTCACCTTGGCGCATCCGCGCGCTGCTTTTCGCCCGCTCCGGGCTTTCTCCGTTTCTCTTCGTTCCGCCGGCCACTCGATGGCATTTACGGCCATTGCCCGCAGCAGTGGCGATGCGCTCGTCAACGCCCTGGCCTTGCCTGGCCTCCAGCCGCCGGTTGCCGCCAGTGTCAAACCGGTCGGCTCGCCGGCCGATGCGATGCGTCTCTTCCGGGCGAAATGCCGCCTGGCCGATCTCGTTGAGTGCGTAGAGGAGTGATCCATCATGGCAACTGTTCGAGAAAAAAACATTGTTTCGCTGCCGGTCGACGAGGCAGATCGTGTTCGGAAAGCGGTATGGGGTCTCATCCAAGGGGTCTCGGCGCAGCGCACCTTTGCTGAAATGCTGATTCATTCTGAAGGCATGGAAGAAAGCGATGCGCCCACAACTGAGGATATTGCGCACATGGTTGCCGGGATGGCCGAGCGACTCGATCTGCAACTGAATCACGTCAAGCGTTTCGTGTTTGACCAGGTGGGGAGCGCCAAGCCATGAGCACGATGCTACTCAACGGAAAACCTGATCCTGAGGTATCGGCGCTCATGGCGGGATATCGGCGCGATAGGGCGACTTTGCAGGGCAAGATCAAGCAGGATCGTGACTTGGGGGAGGCTGCCTTGCGGCGCCTGCTGCCTATCGCCCTGGGAAATTCCGGGCAGTGCCGGCAGGTGGCTGCCGTCTTGCTCGGCTGTTACAACGGCCGCCGTTTCCCGCTCGATCTCACGAGCTTGCGCGGCCTCGATTACCCCATCCTGGAGGATGTGCTGGCCGTGCTACGCATGGATGCCAACGCCTGGCAGGAGGTGCATTGCTACTTCGAGAACGGTGGGCGCGTCTTCGAAAGGCTGGCCGACGACTGGGGATTCAACACCTCGGCCGGAGGCAATCATGGCTAGAACCAAAAACCGAAAGAACGTGGTGCTGCATGAAGTAGCCGAGGCCCAGCAGGCGCATGCCAGAAAATCCAAGCGTGCCCAGAAAATTCCGTCTGAGGATCGTCCGACCTTGGCTGCATTTCATGAAAGTGCCTATCGGATGGGATGGGGGGCCATGATGTCCATTCTGGAGCAGGTCGTGATGCTGCAGGATGCTCGACGGACGACATTCATTGGGGCTTCACTGGAGCGTTGCCAGCCCGATGCGGCTTTTGTGCGCGGCATGTTGGATGCCGCCGGGAAACTCTTCGGCGATGCGGCGCCATTGATGCGTAGTGATTTTGGCGTGGAACTCCAGGAGGCGATCATGGATGACTTCTGGGATAACAGCCGAGAGGCATTGCGCAAGGCATACGATCGCGAGCCCAAAATCCCTTACTGGTTACGGTAGGCGTATCGATGCGGCCATGTCCGATGCCCATCGATCTGGTCAGGCTGGCGGCTAATGGCCGCTGGCCTGACATTCTGGTAGCCATTGGTATTCCGGCCGCCAGTTTGAGCAAAAAGGCCAAGCCGTGCCCGGCATGCGGCGGGAGTGATCGATTCAGTTTTACCGACAAGCACGGTAGTGGGTCGTTCGTTTGCCGTGGTCTGGATCGCCAGGGAGGGGATGGCTTCGAGTTGGTCATGCACTATCTGGGGTGTGATTTGCGCGGGGCGATTACTGCAGTCTCTAATGCGCTGGGTGGCGCGGTGATATCTGCCACCCCAACAGTCAGGCCGATGCATGCAGCGGTTGCCAGGGATCATGGCGAGGCCTTGCGCCGGATGTGGAAAGAGGCGGCGCCGCCGGTACAAGGAGACCCGGTATGGCGTTACCTGGAGCGGCGCGGGTGTTTGCCGGCCGTGATGCCATCAACCTTGCGCTGCCACCCATCCTTGCCCTACTGGATTGCCGATGGCGGCAAGCCGGTGAGACTGGGGGCATACCCAGCCATGCTGGCGGCCGTACAGGGCGCGGATGGCATCACGGTGGCGATGCATCGAACCTATCTGCAACACGATGGGGATAAGGCTGTCGTGCGAGATCCGGAGAGCGGCGAAGCATTGCCGGTAAAGAAGTTGAAGGCCCGCAAGGAGGGCGTCATGCCGGGAGCGGCGGTTCGGCTGTTTCCGGTCGCTGGCGCTCGGCTGGTGGTCGCGGAAGGGATTGAGACGGCCTTGGCTGTCCATGTCCTGACCGGGGCGCCGGTCTGGGCTTGTGTGTCTGCCAGTGGTTTGGCTTCGGTGGTTTTGCCGCTGGAGGCCAAGGAGGTGTTTGTTGCGGCCGATCACGATCCCAATGGGGTTGGTCAGCGCGCAGCGCAAGCGCTGGCAGAGAGGATGAAGCAAGAGGGGCGTGCGGGGTGCGTGTTGTTCCCATCAACACCTGGCCTTGATTGGCTGGACGTTCTGAATGCTGAAAGGAGCCCGGCGTGAATGCCAAGGCGGATGTGAAACGTTTGAAATTGGCCATCGGTGGTGCTGCTGCCGATGCTGAACAGAAGGCTGAAGCCGAGGCTATCCCGGAGCCACGCACCGAGGTGCGCGATAACGGGGTTTTCTTCATCGGTACCAAGGTTGCCGAGGGCGGCAAGGTGATTGAGCTGCCGCCCATGTTGCTGTGCGACCGATTGGAAATCATTGGGCGTGGCATCGATGAGGGGCATGAACACTACCGGGTTCTGCGCTGGCGATCGCGAGGCACGAACCAGGAGCGCATGCTGGCCATGGGGCTTGGCATGGTTGGTGATCGTCAAGGTTGGGCGCAATTAAGGGGCGGTGGCCTGTTTATCGCACCAAGTCGCAGAGCCCAGGAGCATCTGGCCTCTTGGATGCAAACCGGCGGTGAGGATCTGATGCACGCCATCAGTCATCGCGGTGGCTGGAACGAGGGCGCCTACATCCTGCCCAGCGGGGAGGTGATCGGCACACCGAATTCCCCCTTGTTCTACAACGGCGACCGCAGCCACGCCCATGCCTATCAGCCGAGGGGAAGCGTTGAAAGCTGGCGGGATAGCGTGGCTAAGTTGTGTGCCGGCAATTCGCGGCCGATGCTGGCGATTGGTGCAGCGCTGGCAGCGCCGCTGCTGCACTTGGTCGGGCTGGAATGCGGTGGTTTCCATATTTATGGCCCATCGGGGTGCGGCAAGACGACATCGGCCAATGTGGGCGCTTCCGTGTGGGGCCATCCGCGTGAACAGGTTTTGAACTGGGATGCTACGGCGCTTGCCTTGGCAAATGCAGCGGCTGCACGAAACGATGGGTTGATGCTGTTGGATGAGATCGGGCAGGGGAACCCTGAGGCGATCAGCATGGCCGCTTACCGGCTGTTCAATGGCACCGGCAAGATGCAGGGGGCACGCGATGGCGGCAACCGGGAAATGCTGCGATGGCGGATATTGGCGCTTTCGACCGGTGAAATTGACCTGACCGGCGTCATGCAGGGCGGCGGCCGGCGTACACGGGCGGGGCAGGAGGTTCGCCTGGCGTGTCTGCCGGCCGATGCCGGCGCCGGCATGGGGTGCTTCGAGGTGTTGAACGGAGCATCTGATTCAAATCGCCTGGCCAGGGATCTCGATCGCGCGACGCAGGAAAACTATGGTGCCGTTGGGCGGGCCTTCGTTGCCCATGTCTCTGCCCGATTGACAGAGATTGCGGCGAGGATGCGCAAGGCGATCAACGAGGCCGTCGACGAACTGCCCAGCTCCGCCAGTGGCCAGGTGCGCCGGGTTGCCATGCGGTTTGCAGCGGCCGGGGAGGCTCTGGAGATCGCCACCGAGGCTGGAATGACCGGGTGGCGGCCGCTGGAAGGTCGCAATGCACTACGGCGTTGCTTCCATGCCTGGTTGGAGCGCTATGGTCTCGGCAACCGCGAGGATGAGCAGATCATCAGCCAGGCTGAAGGGTGGTTCGCCAAGCATTCTTATAGCCGGTTCATTGACTGGCATGTTGCCGCTGGTGTCGCTGGCGCGCCGATTAACATGCGCGACGTGGCTGGGTACCGCCAGGACAAGGGAGACGACTCATGGTTTCATGTATTCCCGGAAGCGTTCTGCGCGGAGATTGCTGAAGGCTATGATCGAGTTGCAGCGGCCAACGTGCTGGAGAGGGCGGGTATGCTTGAGAAAGATGCTAGTAGTGGCAAAGCAACGACCCCCACCAAGACGCCAGATCACAAGGATGCACGTCGCTTCTACAGGTTTGTCAGGACGACTCGCATGGAATGAGAGGTATGTATGACCGGTTCGTTTTTGACCAAGGAAGAGCTGATTGATCTGACGGATCGGCAGTTGCCGAGCAAGCAGATCGAGTGGCTGAAGAAAAACGGCTGGAAATATGCGGTTTCGGCCGCTGGCCGGCCCAAGGTGAGCCGGGAGTATTTCAGTTTTCGAGTCGGGAAGACCGAGGAGGAGCCCCTGAATGGGGAGACCGAGCCCGATTTTTTTGGGTGGATGAAGAAGTACGGTCGTCGTCCTTAAGGCGATATCGACAAAACGCACAGAAAGCGCCATAGGGCGCTTTTTTGTTTTTCGTGGCCCCCGTGGTATCGGATTTTCCAAAAAATCGAACAGAGGCGGTTTGTGGTGGGTTGGCGGGTGTTTTGGCTTGGCTTTCCGGGTGGCTTGTCTTTGGCGGATTCGCAGTAGCCCGCCGGCCCGGAATTTAACCCGCGCGTGTACGTGTGCGCGTGCACGTGTGGGGTAAAAATATGGTGTAACTGGTGTAATGGTGTAACCAATGTATTAAAAGCCTTGTGCTGCAATGGTTTTGGCGGTTACACCTCAGTTACACCAGATTCATTTTGGGTGTAATAAAACGCCCCATCCATGCCTTGTTACACCTGTTGTTACACCGGATTTGCGCTTTGGTGTAACCGTTAGATCGTTGTGCTGCAATGGTTTCGGGGCGTTGTTACACCGTTACACCAGTTACACCTGCTTTTGTGGCTCACAGGTGCGCACGCACGCGTGTATACGCGCGAGGGGTTTTGGGCGATACCAGACCGCAGCCTGAGTCTTTACTCGGGCTGTCGGCGAATTCCGGGGTATTCCGCATAGCCTCCGCATCTATTCGCGCTTGGCGGAACTAATCCATTGGATTACAATCGAAGGCATGCAAACCATTGCCGAGACCCCCGAATACATCCGGAGAGCTGAAAAGCTCCTGTCGGATGATGAGCGCCGGGATCTGTTGAGTTATCTCGCCTCGCATCCGAGGTCCGGCGATCTGATCGAAGGCACCGGCGGTGTCCGCAAGTTGCGTTGGGCTCGCGGCGGTCGGGGGAAAAGCGGTGGTGTGCGGGTGATTTATTATTTTCACGCGGAGACGATGCCGCTCTATCTGCTGACCTTGTTCGCCAAGAATGAGCGAGCGAACATCAGCAAGGCAGAGCGTAACGAACTATCCGGCCTAGTGGATCTGCTCGTTTCTGCCTGGCATGAGGAGCGATGATGGGAAGCAGTGCATTCGAAAGCATCAGACAAGGGCTGCAAGAAGCCATTGGTCACGCTCGCGGCCAGGAGGCTGGGGTAAAAACGTACCGGCCGCAAGCAGTCGACGTGAAAGCCCTGCGCACTCGGGTTGCTATGACCCAAGAGCAGTTTGCCGCCAGGTTCGGATTTTCTGTGGCGACGCTTCGGCATTGGGAACGAGGCGACCGGAGCCCGCACGGGCCGGCGTTGGTTTTGCTGAACGTGATCGACAAGAATCCAGCCGCCGTGCTGAGTGCCTTGCAGGGGTAATGGTATGCCGTTGCTGAAAAGCATAGGCGGCATAGTGCCGGGGGCAACTTTTGGGGCAACTGGTAGTTAATAATTTTTTTGGTTGAGCTTCTGGCAACGGTTTCGAGTGATTGTTCGAGGGAAGTACCGCCACCACGAAAGTGGCCCTCACAGGAGAACGAAAACCCGCTCAGCGCAAGGCTAGGCGGGTTTTTTGTTTTTTCGCCGCCAGATTTTTCTGTAAATCACAACACCCCATTTTCTCTTCTGTGACTAAATCGTGACCAATTTGAGACAGTCCTGTGACTAGATCTCAATGGGGGCGGATGCTGATCTGAATATTTGACTACTGTTTGCTGTGACCAACTGGGTTAGTTCGTGGGCTGGTCTGCTACATACTCCGCAAGTTCCTCAACTCTGCAGCCAAAGTATTTGCAAAGACGGTAAATGTTTTCGGTGACCGTACTGTAGTCCTCTGCGTCTGCGATTTCCGAGGCCACTCAATTCAATGCGTTGACGCTCCAATACAAGCCTTACGACGTGAGCGCTTTGTGAAGAAGCCTGAAAACAGAACCAATCAACGGTAGCTTTTCGTACAACTCCTCTGCGGCATCCCAGTAATCACGGTGATAAAACACCTTGCCTTCCGCATCGAATCTGAGATGTGAGACACCCCGTATGACTTGGATTTCGCCCTCGCGCCACCGTTTTATTCTGAAGAGGAATTTCCAGACAAGCATGGCCCCGTTGGTGTCCACGACTTTATCGGTCACGATGAAACGTGGTTCGGCGACCTGTCCGAACATGTGCGTGAAGATGCGTTGGATCGCTGCGATGCCGCGTACTTCATTGAACGGATCCTTGAACCAAGCATCATCGCTGTAGAACTCGGAAAAGCGGGCGACGCTGGCCGGCGAAAAATCGTTGTAAAACTGGATCAGTGCATCGAGTTTCATATCAGCCTCCGGTCAGGCGGCGAATCAGGGGGAAATACCAGGCATAGGGCAGGCTGGCGAAAAATTTCATGAAGCGGGTAAAACGCGGCGGGAAATGGATTTCGAAATTACCACTATTGAATCCGTCGACCATCGCGCGCGCTGCCTGCTCCGGAGTCTGCAGCGCCGGCATGCTGAAATCGTTTTTGGCGGTGAGCGGCGTCGCAACGAAGCCGGGATTGATAAGCCAGACACCGATGCCCTTGGGCAGCAGATCGAGATGCAGCACCTCGGCAAAATGGATCAGCGCCGCCTTGCTCGGCCCATAGCAGAGCGCCCTGGGCAGGCCGCGATAACCGGCGACACTAGCCACGAAGGCAATGCCGCCGCCCGGCTGGAGATCGGACAGAACGGTAGCCGCCAGACGCATGGCGCCGCTGAAATTGACCTCGACAACCCGCTCGGCGACGGGCAGATCAAAGCTTTCGGCGCGCATCGGGAAATAATCGCCAGCGAGATAGACGACGAGGTCGACGCCACCCCAGGCAGCAATCAACTGCTCACGTGCCAGCGCCAGACTGACCGTAGCGGTCGCATCGCAGGGCAGCAGCAAAGCGTCCGGCAAAGCGAGTGCCTGCAGCTTTTCCAGGCGCCGGGCAGAGAGCGCCAGGTGCGCGCCATGTCCGGCCAGTTCGCGAGCCACGGCGGCACCGATGCCGCTCGACGCGCCGACTAGCCAGACGCGCTTGCCCTGCCAGTCGGTGATTTTCGGGTTCATGGCGCGGGCTGCCGCTTGACGAAGGTCAGCGTGACCTCGCCCAGATTGAAACCCCATTTCGACATGTAGGAGCGGTTCATCATCACCTTGTCGTCCATGAGGAACATCCAGTCGTCGAAATCGACGTTATAGACTTTGCCATCGACCGGCAGCGCCAGCACGTAGCGCCAGCGCAGCGCATTGCCGGCAACTTCGCCGATCGCCTCGCCGACGACATCGTCGGCCGTACCGCGGAAAGTCCCGTCAGCCTGCTTCACCAAAGTCCAGATGCGGCGCGAAGTCGTGCCATCCGACCATTTGAACTGCTCGTCGAGCACACCGGTATCGCCCTTCCAGCGGGCATCGATGACCACCTGGAAGCGCTTCTTGACCTCGCCTGAACGTCCCTGGGACATGCCCCAGGCCTCGAGCGTGCCGTTCAGATAAGTTTTCAGGTCGAGTAGCGGCTGTTCGGCGCGGTATTGCTCGACACCGGTCGAGGCACAGGCGCTCAAGCCAAGAGAAAGTGCAACGGCGGCGAGTAGTTTCATGCTTGTAACTCCAAAGAGGAACGCCAGCGCCAGAGCAGCCCGCCGGCCAGCAACTTGAAGGCGAGCGGCAACAGCGCGTAAGCGAAAACAAGGGCCGGAAGGCCGGTGCCGCCACCCGGCACATAGCCGAAGGCACCGATCAGCGGCAGGGAAAGCCCGGCGGCGAGCGCTAGGTTGAGTTTGCCGACCAGGTTCCATACCCCGAAACAGGCACCCGCCTGCCCCTGCCGCTCGCCGAGGTCGGCGGCAATCGCCACCGGCAAGGCCAGATCGGCGCCCAGCACCAGCCCGGAAGCGAGGCAGATCGCCATGAAGTTCCAGAGGTCGCCGGGGCCGAGCAGGCTGGCACCGGCAAAGGCGGCAATCGACAGCGCAATCGCCAGCAGCCAGGCGACGACCCGGCCACGCCGCGCCGCCAGCCGCACCCAGAGCGGCAAGGACGCCGCTCCGGCAATGAAATAGAGGGCCAGCAGCGGGCCGCTGGCCGCTTCGGCCTGCAGCACATCGGCGACGAAGAACAGGAAGAGCGTGGCCGGCAGCGCGGCTGCGATGCCGTTGGCGACAAACACCAGCAACAAGCGTCGAAAGGCCCGGTCGGCAAAGACCCGGCGCAAGCTAGGGAGCAATGGCGCATGAGAAACCGGTGCCGCCGGCCCGTCCGGTACGCCGCAGAAACTGATCACCGCCGCAAGCAGCAGAAGCGGCGGCAGCAGCCAGCCCAGGCGAGCGATGCCCGCGTTCATGCTGTTCGCCAGTACGGCCGGCAAGGCGGCGGCAAGCACCACGCCGAACAAGCCAAAACCTTCGCGCGCTGCGGCCAAGCGGGTACGCAGACCAGAATCGCTGCCGACATCGGCGCCCCAGGCCTGGTAGGCGACAGTGGCTGCCGAAAAGCCGAGATAGGTAAGCGCCAGGGCGCCGAGCAACCAGGCTGCGGCGCCTTCGCCCGGTGGATTGAGCAAGGCGACAAAACCCAGGCCGAACGGCAGCAGGGCCAGTGCCAACATACGCCGACGCGGCACCCTGTCCGCCAGCCAGCCCAGCCACGGATCGATACCGGCATCGAACAGGCGCGCGCCGAGCAGGATCATGCCGAGCAGCGCCAGCGGCATCCCCGTCAGCTCGGCATAGAAGCGCGGAACATGCACGTAGATCGGCAAGGCGGCGAAGGCCAGCGGCAGGCCGAGCGCGCCGTAAGCCAAGATGCGGGCGCTATTCATGGCCGGAGCACGCCCGGGCTGAAATCGTCAGCCATGATCGTTGCCCCGCTGCAGCAGGGCCGCCCGCAAGTCCGGCGCGCTGGTGCGGGCATCGAGCCAGATGGCGAAGAAGGCGCGGGCAAAGGCCGCTTCCTCGATGCGGCCGAGCAGGCGGCCGTTGAAATGGAAACTCGCGCTGCCGGCACGGTATTCGCCGATGATCGCGTCGCCCGGCCGGACATCGGGAAACAAGCCGGCCATCAGCGTGCCCCAGCGGGCCAGCGTCGCCTCGTCGGCGAGGCTGAGCTGGCGGATTTCCTTGACGCTGGCTTCGGCAATCGCCGTGCCGGCGATGCTGCGTTTGTAGGTCAGTTGCAGCGCCAGCGGCGGACGTAGCGGGTCGTCGCCGGCCCACAGGCTGGCCGTATAGACGAGGAAGCCGAAACGTCGGAATTCGCCCCTGCCCCAGCGTTGCAGACCGGCGGTCGGATCAGGCGTCGCCCAGGCTGCGAAAGGCGCCCCGGCCAGGCCGAGCAGCAATTCACGGCGGCGTACCGAGGCCGGCGGGGTTTGCCCTTTGGCCACTGCTTGGCCGTCCGCCAGCGGCGCCCCGGGCGACACCAGCCTAAGCATGGGCGAGTTCAAACTGGAGGACATCGACATTCCCGGCCAGGAAGCCGGCCTCGCAGTAACAGAGGTACATGCGCCACAGACGGCGGAATTTCTCGTCGAAACCGAGCATCCGGATGTCCGGCCATTTCGCTTCGAAAGCCTGCCGCCATTCGGCCAGGGTGCGGGCGTAGTCGAGGCCGAAGGCATATTCGCCCTGCACGCGTAGCCCCTGTTTCGCCGCCGCGGCACGGAAGGCCTGGCGCGAGGGCAGCATGCCGCCCGGGAAGACGTATTGCTGGATGAAATCGGTGCCGCGCCGGTAGCTGGCGAACAGGTCGTCGCGGATGGTTATGCTCTGGATCATCGCCTTGCCGCCCGGCTTCAGGGCACCGGCCACAGTCTTGAAATATCCAGGCCAGAAGCGCTCGCCGACCGCCTCGAACATCTCGATGGAAACCACGTGATCGAACTGCTCGCGGTTGTCGCGATAATCCTGCAGGCGCAGGTCGGCCTGCGGCACGCGCTGTTGCGCCCAAGCCAGTTGAGCCGGCGACAGTGTCAGGCCGGTAACCTGCAATCCGGCTTCGACCGCCAACTCGGCGAAACCGCCCCAGCCGCAGCCGATCTCGAGCACGCGCTGCCCGGCCCTGGCCTTCAGGTGCTTGAGGATGCGTTGGTACTTGGCGTGCTGGGCCGTTTCCAGCGAGCAGTCATCGGCCTCGCGGTAGATTGCCGCCGAGTAGCTCATGCTTGGGTCGAGCCAGAGCTTGTAGAAATCGTTGCCCAGATCGTAGTGGGCCATGATGTTGCGCTTGCTGCCGCTCTTGCTGTTGCGGTTCAACCAGTGGCAGACACGCGCCGCGATCAGGTTGCGCCACGAGCCATAGACCGCCTTTTGCAGCACCGCGCGGTTGTTGGCGAGCAGCGTCAGCAGGGTGGTGATGTCGGGCGAATCCCAGTAGCCGTCGAGATAGGCTTCGGCCAGGCCGATATCGCCGCGGGCCAGAACCATGGCGAAAGTCGCCTCGTCATGCACCTGCATCGTGATGCCATGTTCTCCGTCGCCGAACATGGCGTAGGAGCCGTCGGGCAGACGGATTTCGAGCAGGCCGCCGGTCATCTTCTCCAACAGCTGAAAAACCAGGCGCGTATCGCGATTGGGGTGGGGGCTACGGGAGAGGGTCAGGGTATGGTTCATTTGCTTGATTCCGGAATAGGTTGGGAAACACGGGTGCCGCGAAACGGCACCCCTTTCGCCCAAAGCTTCAGGGCTTGCCAGTGGATGCGGAAAATGACGCCGGCAGTGAGGAAAGGCATGCGCAGGAAGGCGCCGAGCAGACCGCCCGCGCTCCACGTCCGCGCCTGGCCGGAAATCGAGGTCAGCAGCAGCTCGCCGTCGGCATCGTCGTAGTCGATGCGGGCTAGTGGCACCGGTCGCTCAAGGTGGAAACGGAAGCGATAGCCGCCCTCGATCTCGTTGAAGGGCGAGACGTGAAAACACTTGGCAGCGCGCATTTCCGCCCCGTCGACCAAGGTTTCGCCGGCGGCATGCAGCAGGTAGTTGTGGCGCCCGCCGAAGGTGTTGTTGACCTCGGCCAGTACGGCGATCAAGGCGCCATCACGCGCATGGCAATACCAGAAACTGACCGGGTTGAAGAGCATGCCGCAGACACGCGGGAAGGTCTGCAACATGATCTCGCCATCGGCCGGCAGGCCGTTGTCGCGCAGCAGGTTCTCGATCCATGGCAGCAAGGGGCTGCCGTCGCGGGCGCCATGATCGCGCTGGCGAAAACTCAGCACATTCCAGCGGTCGACCGAGAAAATGCCGCAATTTCCCGCTGCCAGATTGCGCAACGGCAGTGCCACGTAGAAAACCGGGTAAACGAAGACGTTGACCGCCGGGCGCAGGCGCCGGTGCATGACATGGCCGAGGAAGAGTTGCGGCGCGAAGTTCATGTCGATTTCAGGCAGTTTCGGTTTCGCGCAGTAGCGTGGCAACGTCGTTTTGCCAGGGCGCCTTGATGCCTAGGCCGTTGACCACACGCAAGGCCGACTTCAGGCCGTCTTCGTGAAAGCCGTAGCTGCCCCAGGCACCGGCCAGCCAGATGCCATTCTCGCCCTGCACTTCGGCGAGCTTCTGCTGCGCCGCGATGGCCGGGCCGTCGAAGATCGGATGCGCGTAGTCGAATTCGGCGAGCACCTTGGCCGGATCAGGCTCGCGCGCCGGGTTCAGGGTGACGATGACCGGCGTCTTGAAGGGCAAGGGCTGCAGCTTGTTGATCAGGTAGGAAACGCCGACCGGCTGCTGACCCGGATCGCCCTGCCCGGCGAAGTAGTTCCACGCCGACCACAGTTTTTCGTCGCGTGGCAGCAGGGCAGGATCGCTGTGCAGCACGGCGCGGTTGGGCTGGTAGCGGATGACGGACAGCACTTCGCGCTGGCCGTCGCTCGCCGTGAAACCGAGAATGGCCAGCGACTGGTCGCTGTGGCAGGCCATGACGACCTGGTCGTACAACTCGCTGCCCTGGGCATGTGTCACGCGCAGTTGCTCGCCGTCGCGCGTCACTGCGCTCACCGGGCAGGCCAGACGGATGTCGGCAAGTTGCGCGGCGATCTTGCGCACGTACTCGCGCGCTCCGCCCAGCACGGTGCGCCACATTGGCCGGTCGAAAACCTGCAGCAGGCCGTGGTTCTGGCAGAAACGGATGAAGGTGGCGAGCGGCATGTCGCGCATCTGGCCGGTCGGACAGGACCAGATCGCGGCCGCCATCGGTAGCAGGTACCAGTCGGCAAAGGCCGGCGAATAACGGCCGGTTTCGAGGAAATCCTGCAGGCTGCGCTCGTTGTCGGGATGCGTCGCCAGCCAGGCCGTGCTCTCGCGATTGAAACGCAGGATGTCGGAAAGCATCGACCAGAAACTCGGGCGCAGTAGGTTGCGCTTCTGGCCGAAAACGGTCGCCAGGCTGCTGCCGGCCCATTCGAGATCGGGGTTTTCGAGGCTCACCGCGAAGGACATCTCGGTCGCGACGCTGGCCACGCCCAGGTGTTCGAACAGCGCGATCAGGTTGGGATAGGTCTTTTCGTTGAAAACCAGAAAGCCGGTATCGACCGGATGCGTTTTGCCCCCCAGCGTCACGTCGACCGTATTACTGTGGCCGCCGAGATAGCTGGCCGCTTCGAAGAGGGTCACGTCATGCTGACGGCTCAATAGCCAGGCGCTGGCCAGTCCGGAAATACCGGCGCCGACGACGGCGATGCGTTGTTTTTGTTTCATGCTTTCAACTCCGGACAAGGCTTATTTGAGGAATTCGTCGATGCGCGCCAGCAGCGCCTTGTCGTCCGGCTTGGTCATGCTGCCGAAGGCGACCACCTGCGTTGCATCGCGATTGATCAGGTACTTGTGGAAATTCCAGCGCGGCGTGCTGCCGGTGATTTCGGCTAGTTGCCGGTAGAAGGGATTGGCCTGCTTGCCCTTGACCACGCTCTTGGCAACCATCGGGAACTGCACGCCGTAGGTGAGGCGGCAGAAATCGGCGATTTCCTTGCTGCCGCCCGGCTCCTGCCCGCCGAAATCGTTCGAGGGAAAACCGAGCACGACCAGGCCCTTGTCCCTGAGCCGCGCATAGAGCTTTTCCAGGCCGTCATACTGGGAAGTGAAGCCGCAATAGCTCGCCGTATTGACGACCAGGATGACCTTGCCCTGGTACTGGCAAAGCGGCAGCGGCGTGCCGTCCTGCAGATTGGCAAAGCTGTGCTGGAGCAGGGGCGGGCATTCGCCGGCCAGGGCGGGCGGCGCGATGCCGATGGAAAGCAGGCCAGCGATACCGAACAGACGCTTGATTCGGGAAATCACGTTCAACTCCTTTTCTTTTTGTCCTAGACAAACAAGGCCTTTGTTCGTACGATAGTCAGCAAAAGTTGGCTTGTCAACGGTTTGTCTATGTTTTGTTTAGGACAAATATGAATACCCTGCATTTCAATATCGCTGCCGTCGAACGCGAAACCGGGCTCTCCAAGGATGTGTTGCGCATGTGGGAACGCCGCTACGGCTTTCCTCAGCCGGAGCGCGACGCTAATGGCGAACGGCTCTACCCAGTCGCTCAGCTCGACCGCCTGCGCCTGATCAAACGCTTGATGGATCAAGGACATCGGCCGGGCAAGCTGATTGCCGCCTCGCCCGAAGACTTGAGCCAGCTGGCCCCACGGCGTTCGGCCAGCCGCCAGCCTGCCCCGGCAGAAAGTACGGATAACCTCGGCGAATTGCTGGCGCTGATCAAACAACACGATGCCGCCGGCTATCAGCAGGCCATGCAACAGCGCCTGGCCCGCCAGGGGTTTCAGCATTTTGTCCAGGACACCGTTGCGCCCCTCACCCAACAGGTCGGAGAAGCCTGGGAGGATGGCCGCTTCGAAGTCTTCGAAGAGCATCTGTTCACCGAGCTGACCAAGCGCCTGCTACGCCAGGCCATCGCCACCCTGCCCGGCGGCAGCCGCAGCCCGCGCATCGTGCTGACCACCGTACCTGACGAACAGCATGTACTCGGCCTGCTCATGGTCGAAGGTTTATTTGCGTTGGAAGGCGCCGAATGCATTCCGCTCGGCACACAGATGCCCTTGAGCGAGATCAGCCGTGCCGCCGTTGCGCATCAGGCCGATATCGTCGCTCTCTCTTTCTCGACGGCTTTTCCGCGCCGCCTGGTTTCCGGCGTACTAGAACAATTGCGCCAGATGCTGCCAGGCAACATCGCTCTCTGGGTTGGCGGTCGGGGTACGGCAGAGCATTCAAGCTGTGAAGACTTCAGCGTTCTTCACAGCTTGAATGACGCGCTCCATAGCCTTGCGAAGTGGCGCGAAATCGCTAAATGCGATAGCCAGAAAAGGACAAGTTTGATTCCGCCTGGCGGCTGTTAATCAGCATAAGCGGCCGTACGGCAGGTAATCGGTGCGGATTCAACCGGTGGATGCAACGGTTTGGTAAAAACGTTGTGCCGGTGTTTCGTAGTTTAGTGTTTTGCGATGGCACTCAGCTTCGCTTGTGAGTCGGGTGCCAGGTCAATTCCCTTTGGGAAATACTGGCGCAGCAGTCCATTGGTGTTTTCGTTCGTTCCGCGTTGCCAAGGGTGATGCGGATCGCAGAAATAGACTTGGATATCCGTTGCCAGCGTGAATCGCTTGTGGCCGGCCATTTCCTTGCCACGATCCCAGGTCAGCGATTTGTAGAGCTCGTGCGGCAACTTGCGAGCGTTTTTGATCAAGGCGTTGGTAACAGTTCCCGTATCTTTGTTGGAGAGCTTGCTCAGCGCAAGGCTTGGCGGGTTTTTTGTTTTTGTCGTTCTCGAATGCAGCAGCGTTTCGACAGTTTGGCTAGCTTCGCTCAATCGCGCAGCGACTTGACCACGCGCTTCAGTTCGTGGCCGTCCGGGTGGGGCAGGATGGTGAAGCCGAGGCGGGTCATCAGGTTGAGCATTTTCTGGTTGTCGGCGAGGACGTCGCCGACCATGGTGCGGTAGAGCTTTTCGCGGGCGCAGTCGATGATGGCTTCCATCAGGCGTCGGCCGAGGCCGTATTTCTGCCAGCGATCATCCACGGCGAGGCCGAATTCGACCGACTCGCCGTCAGGCGTTTGCACGTAGCGGGCGCTGCCCACTTGCCTTTCCTGGCCGTCATCGTCGATCACCGCGATCAGGGCCATTTCCCGGTCGTAATCGACCTGGGTCAGGCGAACGAGCTGGCTGGGCGGCAGTTCGCGGGTTGCGTCCATGAAACGGAAATAGCGTGACTCGTCCGACATGGCGCTGACGAAGGCTTGTTCCAGCGGCGCATCCTCGGGGCGGACGGGGCGGACGTGCACAATGCTGCCGTCGCGCATCGGCCAGCTCTGGCAGAGGTGGGCCGGGTAGGGATGGATCGCCATGTGGGCGTAGCGCACCTGGCCGGCGCCGCGTAGCGGGTCGAGGGTCAGCTGGGCGTCGATTGCCAGGCAGCCGTGTTCATCGACGATCAGTGGGTTGATGTGCAGCCGGTCGAGGGCGGGCAGGGTGCAAACCAGATTGGAGAGGCCAAGCAGGGCGTCTTCCAGGGCGGCACGGTCGGCAGCGGGGCGCTTGCTGCTGGCTTCGAGGGTGCGGCCGATACGCGTGGCGTCGATCAGGTTGCCGGCCAGGAAGCGGTTGAGCGGCGGCAGGGCGACGGCGTAGTCGCGCAGCGCCTCGCCTTGGCTGCCGCCGGCGCCGAGGCGGATGACCGGCCCGAATACCGGGTCGCGGAAGACTTCGACGAGGAATTGCCGGGCGTTCGGCCGCTCGCGGTGCGGCGCCAGGGTGACACCGTGGATGCGTTGCTCGGGAGCCGCCTGCTGCTGGAGTTCGAGCAGGTCGCGCTGGGCACTGCGTACGGCTTCGATGCTGGCCAGCTTGCGGCGGGCGCGCTTGTCGTCGAAGGCGTCGGGCAGCTCGGGCGATTCGAGGTGCATGTCGACCGGCAGGCCGAGTTGCTCGGCGACGAACATGGCTTCCGTCGCGGTATGGGCGACCAGGCTGGGCCGGACGGGCACGCCGCAGGTGTGGAGCAGGGCGTGGGTTTCCATGTGCGACAGGACGCGGCGCCGTTCGGCGATGAGCGCCTCGGCCAATACCCGGCTGCTGTCGGTGCGGCCGTCCTGGAGTGGGCGGCCCGGGCTGGGCACTTGCAGCAGCAGTTGCTGATTCTGGTAGTAGGTGGCGATGTTGTGGAACAGCTCGATCACGGTGTCCGGTGTGCGGAAGATCGGAACGCCGGCTTGCTCCAGCGTTTGCCGGGCTTCGCCGACCAGGCTGCCGCCCATGAAGCAGCAGCACAGCGTGATGCGATGGCGGCGGGCGATGTCGACCAGTCCTTCGGCGACGGCCAGCGGCGATACCACGGCGAGCGGCGAGAGCATGACCAGGATGGCGTCGATCTGCCCGTCCTCGGCGATCAGGCGGGTGGCTTCCAGGTAGCGCTCGCTGCCGGCGTCGCCGCCCAGGTCGATCGGGTTGGTGCCGCGCCATTCGCGGGGCAGCAGCGGTTTCAGGGCGGCGACCGTGTCGGCCTGCAGGGTGCCGAGCGGGATGCCGAGGTGGCGGGCGCTGTCGGCGGCCATGCGGGCCGGGCCGGTGCCGTTGCTGAGGATGGCCAGGCGGCTGCCGCGCGGATGGAAGCCGGCGGCCAGGGCGCGGGCAGCATGGAAAAGCTGGCCGAGGTCGCGAACGCGGACGACGCCGGCCCGGCGCACGGCGGCGTCGAAGACCTGGTCGGCCAGTTCGGCGGCATCCGGCTCCAGCTCGTCGTCTCCGGCATGCTGGCCCGACTTGAGCAGGATCACCGGCTTGATGCGTGCTGCCGAGCGCAGGGCGCTGATGAAACGCCGGGCGTGGCGGATCTTTTCGACGTGCAGCAGGATGTAGCGGGTACGGTCGTCATTGGCCAGATAGTCGAGGACATCGCCGAAGTCGACGTTCATTGCCTCGCCGAGCGACACGGCGAGCGACAGGCCGATGCGGTTGCTCGCCGCCCAGTCGAGGACGGCGGCGCACATGGCGCCGGACTGGGCAACCACCGCGAGGTCGCCGGGCAGGGTGGGGATGTCGGTAAAGGTGGCGTTCAGCGCGGCGTGCGGGCAGACGATGCCGAGCGATTTCGGGCCGAGGAAGCGGACGCCGGCATTGAGCGCCGCCTCGCGGATGCGCCGTTCGGTGGTTGCGCTGTTGGCGGCGACGGCGGCCGGGTGCGAGACGACGATGGCGTTGCGGACGCCGGCCCGGCCGCACTGGGCGATGATCTCGGCGATGGTGCGCGGCGCGGTGGTGATGATGGCCAGGTCGACCGGCGTGCCGGCCGCTTCGATATCCGCTACGCAGGGCTGGCCGAGCAGGGTGGTATGGCGCGGATTGACCGCCAGCAATTGCCCGCGATAGCCGCCGGCCAGCAGGTTGCGAAAGATGACATGGCCGATGCTGCCCGGTTTCTCGGAGGCGCCGATCACGGCGATGGCACGCGGTTCGAACAGGCCGGCGAGGTAGTGGGTGGTGGACATGCGCTTCTCCTGGGCGGGTTTCAGTGCGCTGCGGCGTAGGGTGGGTAGTCGGTGTAGCCGTTGGCGCCGCCCTGGTAGAAAGTGGCCGGATCGGCAGCGGCGAGCGGCAGGCCCCGCGTAATGCGCTCGATCAGGTCGGGATTGGCAATCCAGGCCTGGCCGAAGGCGACGGCATCGCAAAGGCCGGCCGCGACCCGGGCAGCGGCACGGGCGGGGTCGAGGGCGCCGTTGTCGATCAGCGGCAGGCTGCTCAGTGGCCGGAAATGGGCCGCGACATCGCTCAGGCCGTGCGGCGTGTCGGCCAACTGGCGGGGATGCACCACCTCGGTCAGGTGCAGGTAGGCGAGCGGCAGGCGGCCGGCTTCGCGCACCAGATGCGACCACATCGGCACCGTATCGGCATCGACCGCGATGCCATGGAAGCGGTTGAGCATCGGGTTGAGGCGGAAACCGATGCGCTGCGGCGGAACGTGGCGGGTAACTTCTGCGACTACCTCGAAGAAGAAGCGGGCGCGGTTTTCGTGCGAGCCGCCGTATTCGTCGTCGCGCTGGTTCGAGCACGCCGAGAAGAACTGGTGGAAGAGGTAGCCATTGGATGAATGCAACTCGACCCCGTCGAAGCCGGCGGCCATTGCGTTGGCCGCCGCCTGACCGAACTGGCCGACGATGTCGCGGATTTCCGCCCGGCTCAGGGCGTGCGGCGTGACGGTGGTGGCTGGGCCGTCGGCCAGTTGCACGCGCCATTGCGGGTTGATGGCCGACGGGGCGACCGGCAGTTCGCCGCCGGTCAGGGCCGGGTGCGCGATGCGGCCGCAATGCCAGAGCTGGCAGACGATGCTGCCACCCGCCGCATGCACGGCGTCGGTTACCCGGCGCCAGCCGTCCACCTGGGCGGCCGACCAGATGCCGGGGCTGTTGCGGTAGCCGCGGGCGCGCGGCGAGACGATGGTGCCTTCGGAAACGATCAGTCCGGCTGACGCCCGCTGGGCGTAGTAGGTTGCCATCAGGGCGGTTGGCGCCGCTTCCGGGTTGTCGGCCCGGCAGCGTGTCAGCGGCGCCATCACGATGCGGTTCCTGAGTTCGAGGGCGCCGAGGCGGCAGGGCGTCAGCAGGGCATCGGTCATGGCGTGGCGCCTCGGCGGGGTGGGGAAGGGCAGTGGGCGGAGTGCATCTACATGCCGAGATAGGCGGCACGCACCTGCTCGTTGCGGATCAGCTCCTGGCCGGTGCCGGTCAGCGTGATGTTGCCGGTTTCCAGCACGTAGCCGCGGTCGGCGATGGCCAGCGCGGCAAAGGCGTTCTGTTCGACCAGGAAGATGGTCATGCCCTGGCTCTTCAAGGTCTTGACGACGTTGAACACCTCCTCGACCAGCAGTGGGGCAAGGCCCATCGACGGTTCGTCGAGCAGCAGCATCTTCGGGCGGCCCATCAGGGCGCGGCCGATGGCCAGCATCTGCTGCTGGCCGCCGGACAGGGTGCCGGCGGGCAGGGCGCGCTTTTCCTTGAGGATGGGGAACATCGCGTAGATCTTTTCGAGGTCGCCCTCGACCTGCGTTTTGGGCTGCGTGTAGGCGCCCAGGCGCAGGTTGTCCTCGATGCTGAGCGGGCCGAAGACCTGCCGCCCTTCCGGGCTCTGGCAGATGCCGCGGCGCATGCGCAGGTCGGCACGCAGTTTCGAGATGTCTTCGCCGTCGAACATGATCTGGCCGGCACTCATCGGCTGCACGCCGGACAGGGTGCGCAGGAAGGTGGTCTTACCCGCGCCGTTGGCGCCGACCAGGGCGACCAGTTCGCCCTTGCGCACTTCGAGGTCGATACCCTTGAGCGCCTTGATGCGGCCGTAGCAGCTTTCCATGCCCTTGACCGAAAGCAGCACATCGCCGCCGCCGGCCGCAGCGCCCGGTTGCAGCGAACCGGCGCTGTGGGCGCCGAGGCCGATGGATTCGGGGGCGAGGCTGGCGATGCGGTGGAACAGTTCGCGGAATTCGGCCTTGGCCTTGCTGCCGAACAGCGGGTCGTCGTTGTCGAGGAAGGCGCGGTCGATCTCGGCCCAGTCGTCGGCGGTCAGCACCTCGCGGGCGAGCGGCATGGCGTCCTTTTCCTCGCTGCGGATATGGCTCTTGATGGCGCCGGTGTAGTTGCGCAGGGCGGCGGTAAAGGCGGCGTTGCCTTCGCCTCCGCCGGCCGCGGTGGCGAGCTTGGCGCGCAGGTCGCGGAGGACTTCCGGGCCGTTGCGGTGCTCGGCCTGCAGGCGGTCGAGGATGGTGCCGGCTTCGCTCGACCGCTCGCGCAGCAGGCGGAACAGGAATTCGTCCTCCTTGGCGTGGTGGGCGCGATCCATGAACTGCTCGATGTAGTCGAAAACCGAGGTGAAGAAAGGCTGCTCGACCTTGCCGCCGGCGTCGATTTCGTCGGCGACCAGATCGAGCGTGGTGGCGATGCGCCAGAGGTTCTGGTGCTCTTCGGTGATGATGCGCAGGGATTCCATGGTTCTCTCCTCTTCTTATGCGTGGGCGCCCAAGTACGCGGCAATCACATCCGGGTTCTTGCGGATTTCCTCGCCAGTGCCTTCGGCCAGCTTCTTGCCGTAGTCGAGCACCAGGATGCGGTCGGACAGGTTCATCACCATCTTCATGTCGTGCTCGACGAGCACCACGGTGACGCCGGAGTCGGCGATCTTGCGCACCAGGTGGTCGACCTCGATGGTCTCCTTGGGGTTGAGGCCGGCCGCCGGTTCGTCGAGGAAGATCAGGCGCGGCTTCAGGGCCAGGGCGCGGGCGATCTCCAGGCGTTTCAGGGCGCCGAAGGACATGGCGTCGGCCCGGGTCTCGACATACTGGGCGAGGCCGACGAAATCCATCAGTTGTGCCGCTTCGTCGCGCAGTTCGCGATCGCGCGCTTTCAGGCTGGGAAAGCGCAGCGCCGCCTTGACCAGGTTGCGATCCAGCCGCAGGTGGGCGCCGACCATCACGTTCTCGATGGCGCTCATGTTCATGCAGATCTGCAGGTTCTGGAAGGTGCGGGCAACGCCGCGCCGGGCCAGCTCGTTGGGCGACTTGCCGTGGATCGCTTCGCCGTCAAGCTTGATCTCGCCGGCGGTCGGCTTGTACACCCCGGTGATCAGGTTGAACAGCGTCGTCTTGCCGGCGCCGTTGGGGCCGATCACCGAATAGACGATGCCGGAATCGATATTGAACGACACGTTCTGCACGGCCTTGACGCCGCCGAAGTGGATGGAGAGGTCTTTGACTTCGAGCATGCTCATCTCACTCTCCCTTGCCGAACTTGGATGCCAGCGTCGGGACCAGGCCCTTGGGCAGGAAGATCATGCACAGCATCAGGATGGCGCCGAAGACCACGGTTTCCCAGCCTTCGAAGGTCGCCAGCGCCTGCGGCAGGGCGGTGAGCAGCACGGCGCCGACCAGCGAGCCGTAGACCGAAGCCATGCCGCCGATGACGACCATGGTGACCAGTTCGATGGAGTGGAAGAAATCGGCAAAGTTGGGGCTGACGAAGCCGACGTAATGTGCCGTGACGCTGCCCATCAGGCTGGCGAAGACGGCGGATAGCACGAAGATGGCAACCTTGTAGCGCACGACATCGACACCGACCACCTGCGAGGCGACTTCCGACCCATGCAGGGCACGCAGGGCGCGGCCAAACGGCGAGTCGATCAGGTTCAGCGAGGCCCATACCGACACCGAAAGCAACAACGCGACAACCCAATACCACTGCTTGTCGTTGGACAGTTCGAAGCCGAACAGGCCCATCGCCGGTACCGGCATGCCGTCCGGCCCGCCAGTCCATTGCGCTTCGTTGCGCAGCGCAATGCTGATGATGATGCCGAGGCCGAGCG
>CAZDRS010000013.1:0-25920 GCA_964507585.1 uncultured Dechloromonas sp. | reverse complement strand
AAGCATGGTTGTAATTCCGGCAATCTGGAGGCGTTCTGGACAGGGGTTCGATTCCCCTCACCTCCACCCAAGGGCATTCGGTTGAGTGTGTTTGGTTGGGGGTGTACTGGCTTCGACAGGGCGGGCAAAGGTGCGCAGGCAACCCGAGAGGTGACGGACGTAATCCGCACAAATCCATAATTGCCAATGATGAGCAATTCGCTATCGCCGCCTAATAACGGCTAGCTGGGGCCGCTGAAGCCTTATTACCCAAGACAGCCGGCGGGGACTTCGGTCCCCGTCGTCACGTCCACTTCCCAATCAGCTATCCAGCCGGAAAACGATGGGCACGATGACCGATGCCTCGATCGGCTCGTCGCCGCGTTTGGCCGGCACGAAGCGCCAGCGGGCGACGGCCAGCCGGGCTGCCTCGTCGAGGCGTTCGAAGCCGCTGGTCTTTTCCAGATCCACCGAAGCAGCTGCGCCTTCCGTCGTGACCCGAACCTTGAGCAGCACCTTGCCCTCCTCGCCCAGGCGGCGGGATATCGGGGGGTATTTCGGTTCCGGGTTGTTCAGGTAGGCGGCGTTAAAGCGGGCGGCAGTAACGGCGGCCGGTGCGCTGGGGGCGGCCGCAACCGGGGCGGGCGGTGCGACCACGGGAGCCGGAACGCTGAAGGTCGGGGGCGGTGCGTTGGTTTCGGCGGCGACGGCAATGACCTGTCGCGGAGTCGGGGCGGGGGCTGGTGTGGGCTTGGCCGGCGTTGGTTGCGGCTTGCTGCTTTGCACCGGAACCGGGGGGGCGGTGACCGGTTGTGGGACGGGTGGTTTCTCGATTAGCTTGACCAGCATGGCGCTGGGTTCGGGAACGTCGAGTTTGCCGATGGCTAGTTTGAGTGGGTAAAACAATAACGCGGCGTGAATGGCGACCGCGATCAGGAAAAAACGTCCACTTCGGCGCCATTCGGGCAGTTCCGGAGCGAAGTGGAGGGCTGGATCGGCAAACATGGCGTTATTTTACGTGTTCGGTAATCCATTGTTCGAGGTGCTCGACAGCTTGGATACCTGAGCGCCCCAGACGGGCGCTGCGTGCATCGTAAAAATAGGTACGCGGCAATTCGCCAAACCAGCGGCGGTCGATCTCATAGCGCAGGCGTTCCGGCTCGGCATCGGCGAATACCCAGCGGGCTTGTCGGCCAACGCCATAGTCCTGGGCCAGCCGTTCCAGTTCGGGGGCTTCGGCGGGGGTGTCGGTGGCGACCAGCACAATATCGAGTTTCGGATATTTGCGGCTCAGTTCGCCCAGGGTCTTCAGTTCGGTCGGGCAATGGGTGCAAGTTGCTGACCAGAAGGCCAGAATGAACGGTTTGCCAGCCTGTTTGCGTTCGATCTGTTTCAGCGATCCGCTGACGAAGGGCGCCATCTCGGCCTGGGCCGTCAGGGCCAGCAGGGCGGTGGCGAGCAGTAGGGCAAGGCGCTTCATGGGCCAAGCCTCTGTCGCTTGAGGCCGTCGGCAGCGGTATTCCAGATCAGCCAGACAGCCTTGCCGTCATCGCGCAGGAGCGGGTCGTCGGCGGCCCCGGTCGTGCTGGCGGCGGTGCTGACGGGTGACCAGTGTTGCCCGCGGTCACGGGAGATCATCTGGCGAATGCTGTGTTTGCGGCCATCGTATTCGCGCCAGACGAGCACGACCTGTTGGTCGACCGTGGCGACCTGCGGATGCCCGGGCTGGGCATCGAGGTTGCCGAACGGCATGGGCGAACTCATGGTATCGCCATCGATGTAGCGGTAATGGAGGCCGGGTGACTTTTCGGCGCCGGTAAACCACGTGATATGGCGGCGCCCCTGTTGGTCGATCGCCAGTGCACCGCCATGATGCGGGCAGGCATCGATGTTCCAGCCATCCTCGGATATCCGGCGCGGTGCCTCATCGACACGGGCCAGCGCGAAGTCGCGGGTGTTCTTGTCGAAGATCTGGCGCCACAGGACGACCGGCGTGCCATCCGTGTCGCTGGCCATGCCCAGCCGGCAGCATTCGCAGGAGTGATCGGCGAGTTTCTGGTTGGGGGCGAAAGTGCGGCCGCCATCGGTCGAGCGGGCGGTATAGATGGCAGCGCCGCGATAACGGGTGTCGAGCCCATGGTCGCGCTCATCGACCCAGGCCAATGTCACCGCCCCGCCCTGCGCGGAGAGCGTATGAAAACGATGCGAGACCAGTTGTTCGTCGTTGTTGATGGTGGCGGCATCGCTAAAGGTTTTCCCCCCGTCTTCGGAAAAGGCAAAACGAACATGGCCGGCGTAGGGCTGCGGGAGCGCCTGCGTCCAGGCAACGTAGACCCGCGGGCCGACAACGGCGATCTGCGGCCGGCTTTCGCCATCGGCCGAGATCAGCTCGGGTGTCCGATTGACGGCAACCGGCTCGCTGAAGGATTTGCTGCCTACACCGAGATAGCTGACGACTATTTGCTGGCCAACCACACGGGCCAGCCAGAGCCGGCCTGCATCATCGAATTGCGCTGCCACGGCGAGTCGGGGCGCGGCGGCAACGCGCTCCTGCCAGCGCTGGATGGCCTCCGGCTTGGCGTGACCGCCATGCGCCAGGGCCTGGCCGGCCGGGATGAGCGCTGCCAGCAAGGCCAGCGTGCGCCAGGTGAGTGCAGTAATCGAAAGGGACATTTTGGGAGTTCTCGCCAGCGCAGCCGTTTAGAACGCGTATTTTAGTTCGGCAAAGGCAGTCCGTTGCGGGAAGGGGTGATACAGGAAGTATTTCCGGTTATTCAGGTTGTCGACGCCGAACGAGGCGACCCAGTGTTTGTCGATATCGTAGCGGATGCGGGCGTCGGCGACGAAAAAGCTGGCGAAGCCGACGTAGGTGTTCGGGTTGGTATCGGTACCGTCGATCGTTGCATACATCCGGCCGCTGTAGCGCCCGGCCAGGGTGTAGCTGAGGCGTTCGTTCGGGCGGTAGGTGGCGACGAGGGTGGCGCGCCAGTCGGGAACGTAGGGAGTGCGTTTGCCGACCGAAGAGGCGCCCGGATTCCATGCGGGGGCCGCGTAGCCGCTGTTGGCGAGAATTTTGGCGTCGACGTAGGTCACGCTGCCGTTCAGTTCGAGACCACGAATCAGTACGTTGTTTTTCTGCGCGACGACTTCGATGCCACGTTGCCGGGTCTTGTCGATGTTTTGCATGAAGGTGGTGATGCCGGAAACGCCCGGATAGCTGCCGGTTTGCGAGATCAGGGCATCGCGGACGTTCTCTTCGAACAACGACAGGCGCAACCTGCCATCGTCCAGGCTGTAGTCGAAGGCCAGCTCGCTGCTGAGAACGTGCTCTGGCTTGAGGTTCGGGTCGGCTGACTGCTGGATGCCATTCACGCTCTGGGTCAGATAGAGTTCGCCAACCGTCGGGAAGCGTACGGCCTTGCCGAACGAGCCGGTGATCACGAGCTCGTTGGTGGCGAACCAGGATAGGGAGGCCTTGGGTGAAATGGCGCTGGCCGAGCGTTCAGGCTGATTGATGCGTGTGCCGCTGGCAAAGTTGCTGCCGTCGAAGGCGCGCCACCATTCCTGGCGGGCGCCGAGGGTTGCTTGCCAGCTGGGGGCAAAGCGCCAGGCGTCTTGCAGCCAGAGAGCCTGGGTTTCGGTATTGCCTCGGGAGTCGGCATAGAGGCTGCCGTTGGCAGCATTCAGCCAGTTGCCGGTGGTGTTGTAGGTTGGGCTGACCAGCTTGTATTGGTCGTAATGGGTGCCGAAGGTCAATGAGTGGGGGCCCTGGGCTCCCTGGGGGCGCCAGGTGCCACCCAGGTCGAAGGTAGTCCAGCCGGTTCCCTTCATGTCGACCGTCTTGCCGGCACCGGAACCGTTGGCAACGGTCGTGTAGATGGCCGTTGTGCCGACGTTGCCGCTCCGTTCCTGATGTGTCACATACTCGTAGTTGCTGAAGGCCATGTTCCAGCCAAACACGCCATCTCCTTTCTCTCGCAGGGAGAGGCTGTGCATGTGGTGTTCCATTTCCTTGTGGCCGGGCGCGAACAGTGCGGCAATTTCCGATGCCTTGTAGTTGCGCCCGTTGATCGTTACCTGACCGCTGGTGCCACCCCAGTAAGCGGCGCCGGTGGCGGGATTGGTCAGGTAGGTTTGGGCGGTCAGGTCGGCTGTGTTCTGCCAGATGCCGAAGGTGTAAGCAGCCTGGAGCGTGGGTGAAAAATCGTAGGCCAGCTTGATTTTGCCGGTGTCCTGCACGGTATGCGTCAGGTTGCCGGCTCCGAGAATCTGGGTTGGCACCCCGTAACGGTCACGGTCTCCGGTGCGGTTGGCGTCGTAATATGCCCCGCTGACCGCGGTACCGGCTCCTCCATTGGGCAGTGCTGGGCTGACGGCAAAGCTGACCGGCATGCTGTGGCTGTCGAGATGGTTCGCACTGAGCCAGAACGAGAAATCGCCAATCCGGTTGCCGACGCTGGCTGCCAGTTGCGTCGATTGGTAAGTATCGCGGGTGCCGTATTGCTTGAAGTCCTGCCAGGCACCGAGCACCTTGACGCTGCCTTCGAGATGTTCCGGCATGCGGGTGGCGATATTGGCAACCAAGCCGTAGGAGTTCCCCGGATAGGCTGCCGAGAAGGGGCCGTACATGACGTCGACGCGTTCGATCTCCTCGGGGGAAACCATGAACCAGCGGGGAGAACCGTTGCCATTGTTGTTGTTGATCAGCGGGGTCAGCAACGTGCCGTCAGCGTAAACCAGGCTGCGGGCGCTGGCGTTGATGCCGGTAGTCCGGCTGGAAATCGGGGCATCGGTATCGCCGATGAAGCGTTTGCGAACCAGGACGTTGGGCAGGTACTTGAATGAATCTTCGCTGTCTACGGCGTTAATCGTTTCGGCAATTTGGGTGCGATCGGCACCGGCTGTGGTTGCCGGCGACTGGATCTGTTCGTTTATATGCGTTTTTTCACTGACCGTGACTTCGCCGAGAGCCACGTCGCTCGCTTGGGCCGTCGAGCAGACGGCGAGTGCGGCCATTGCCAGTGGCGTCAGTGCAAAATTCCTCATTCCAACCCCCAATTGATTTGCATCAAAAAATGCTTATGAAACATATATTTAGGGTTCGGATTATGCGGAGGCTCCCGTAGGCTGGGAATGTGGCAAATTGTCGCACCCGAGGCGCACACCCTTGATGGGCGGCCTTTTCCAGGGGGAGATGTTGGTGCTTAACAGTTTTGGCCGGACTTGGGATGCCGACCGGGGCGTGGCTACCCCGCCCGCGAGGGGCGAGGTAGCGGGCTGCCAATGCTGCCTTAGAACTTGACGTTCAGGCCGGCGTAGATCGAGCGGCCCATGCCGGGAACGGCGATACCGTAGGCGGGCGCGTAGGTGGCCGTTGCACTCATCGTCGTGCCCTGGCCGGTGTAGGCACCGCCCAGCGGCAGGTAGTAGAAGCGGTCGAACAGGTTTTCGACGCCAAGGTCGACGCGAATGTTCTTCCAGGTGTAGCTGGTGCGCAGGTGGGTCAGGCTGTAGCCCGCCGTGTGGACTTCGTTGCGTACCGACGAGGTGTCGTTCTTGCCGGAGACGCCGACCAGTTCCAGTGCATTGCTCCAGCCTCCGTACTGGTGGGTCAGTGCCACCTTGCCGTTGAGCGGCATGATGTTGTACAGGTTGCCGCCGGTATCCCGGTTTTCACCCTTGGTGTAGTTCATCAGGCCGCGTAGGCCGAATTCGCCGATACCCGTCTTGGCCAGCGGCATCCGGCCGGAGAGATCGAGGCCGTAGAGGCGTGCCGACTGGTTGGCGTACTTGAGAACGACGAACTGGTTGTTGGTATTGGCATAGGCGGTCAGGCGGGTCGCATCGATGTAGTCGTCTACATGGGTGTAGAACGGCGTTGCCTTCAGTTCCCAGCTGCGGTCGCCAGCATGCCAATCGAACGTGAAGGAAGCGGTGTAGGCCTTTTCCGGCTTCAGATCCAGGTTGCCGACGTAGCCGTTGCCGTCGCCCACGTAGTTGTTCATCAGTGCGGCCATGGTCATGGTCGACCACGTGTAGCGTTCGTACAGGTTGGGCGAGCGTACCTTGCGGGCCAGGCCGAATTCGACGTCAGTCATGTTGTTCGGCGCGTAGCGGGCCAGGGCCGTCAGGTCGACATTGTTGTCGGTGCGCTTGTGGTCGCGGTTATTGAAGGCGTTGGCATCGGTGGCGTAGCTGCCGCTATAGCCCTGAATATCGCCGGCATCGCTTTCGACACGCTCGTAGCGGGCGCCAAGCAAGGTCGTCCATTGCTTGTCGATGCGACGCTCCCATTCGGCGAAGGCGCCCAGGCGATCACGCTTGCCATCCTTGATGTTATCGAAGGTGTTCGGGTACATGCCGCCCCCGGAAGCCGGCCACCAGTCATCGAGCGTGTAGTGCTGGTAGAGGGTGCCGATGCGCAACAGATCGTTGCTGCTCAGGTCGATGTCGGCCTTCAGGTTGACGCCGGTGGTTTTGCTGGCGGTGTACATCGGCATGCCGGCGGCACAAGTGCTGCCAATGGGCGAGCACGGGGAGCCGTTCGCAATGCCAGACCCGCCCGAAGCGCTACCGTACCAATACCGCTTGTCAGCCCCAAAATCCATGAAGTGATCGACTGTCTCATGGTAGGCGCGGGCTTCGAACATGCCCCAGTCGTACTGGCCGAGATAGCGCAGGTTGATGCGCTTCTGCTCATTGTCGAGCATGTCCATGCGCTGGTTCGGGTAAAGCTGGTAGGGTACGTCCTGGTAGCCGAACTTGGCTTCGAGCAGGTGGTTGCCGCCACGCATTGCAAAGCCGAGGGTATGGGTGCGGCTTTCGTAGGCGGTGGAGCCGACTTCATCCAGCGCGAGGGTATGGCCGAGGCGACCGGTCGAGGTTCTGGTCTTGAAATCGCCGCCGGCCGTGTAGTTGTCGGCCTTGGCCAGTGCGCCGGTGTAGCTGATGCTGAAGGCTTCGGTAGCCAGCGTAGCAGACAGGTTGCCGCCTTGGGCGTTGTTGTTGCTTTGGTAGAAGGCGCCGATTTCACCCTTGGTGAGCAGGCCCTGGCCGGGGGCGGCGAATTGCGGTGCGGCAGTTTCGGCGACGATGGCGCCCCCGATGCTGTCGCCACCAACGCTGACCGGCGTGATGCCGGCAAAGACCTTGATCTTGGCGACATTGGTTGGGTCGAGGTAAGACAGCGGCGGATTCATGTGATTCGGGCAGGAGGCGATGAAATCCATGCCGTCGACGGTGATGCGCAGGCGGTCATCGGCCAGGCCGTGGATCACCGGCAGGCTGGAAACGCCACCGGCACCGTACAGGCTGACGCCCGGTACGTCGCGCAGCAGCGCGGCGGCATCGCGGGTAATGGCATGCTGGGCGGCGATTTCCGCGGCACCGACTTGCTGTGGCGTGGCCGCATCGCGAATCTTGCTGGCATTGACGACGACCTCGTTCAAGGTCGTCTGGGCCACGGCCTGCTGGCCGGCCAACGATGAAAAGGCGACAGCCATGGCGGCCGCCAGGGGATGGATACGATATCCCATGTGCTCTCCCTGATTTATTTGTATATAAGCGGACGCGAATTTTCGCGCTGCTGCGAGCAATGCGGAATGTGGCAAATTGTCGCGGTGCCGAATGCCATGCGGCTTGGGCGCGCCGGGGAGGGTAAAGGGATGGCTGCCGAACGGATCGGTAGCGGCAGGGGAAAGGCGGTGACCGGCTAGCGTTCCGGCCGCCTCGAAAGCCGACAGCGGGCTTCCGGCTCAGCTTTGGGGTGTCAGTTGCCTGGCGATGGTTGCCAACACTGCGTCGGCCCGGAAAGGCTTGGCGATGAAGTCGTCCATGCCGGCGGCCATGCACTGGTCGCGGTCGTCGAGCATGGCGTTGGCGGTCATGGCGACGATGGGCGTATGGGGAAGCTGCTGCTCCCGCTCGCGTTGACGCAGGCGGCGGGTGGCTTCGAGGCCGTCCATTTCCGGCATCTGCATGTCCATCAGAATGAGGTCGAATGCCTGCTGCTCGACGGCATCGAGCGCCACGAGGCCATTGCCGGCAATGGTCACGATGCAGCCGTAACGGCTGAGCAATTTCTCGGCGATCTTCTGATTGACCGGCGTGTCCTCGACGAGCAGGACTTGCTTGCCCTCCAGCAAGGAGCGCGCGTGTGCCTGATCCAGTTGGGGGGGCTCATCGGACGTGATCCGGGCGTGCTCCAGGCGGAGATCGATGTGGAAGCGGGCGCCCTGCCCCGGGGCACTGTCGATGCGGATACGGCCATCCATCAACTGGATCAGCCGGTCGACGATGGAGAGCCCCAGCCCGGTGCCGCCGTACTTGCGGGTTGTCGAGTCTTCGGCCTGGGCGAAGGCGTCGAATATCGATTTCTGCTTGTCGGCAGGAATGCCGATGCCGGTGTCGCTGACCACGATATGGACATGCCAGTGTGTCGGATCATCGCGCTCCTGCGTGCAGCGCAGGCGAATGGCGACCTCGCCTGCGGCGGTGAACTTGATGGCGTTGGAAACGAGATTGTTCAGCACCTGCTGGATGCGCAAGGGGTCGCCGATCATCGGGTCGGGGATCTCGTTTTCCGCTTCCCAGTACAGGCGCAGCCCTTTGTCGCGGGCGATGATGGCGTACAGGCTGACTACCCCGTCGAGTACGGAGCCCAGGTGCAGGGGGGTCTTTTCCAGCGTCATCTTGCCGGAATTGATCTTGGAGAAATCGAGGACGTCGTTGAGCACGCGCATCAGGTTGTCGCCCGAGGATTTCACCCAGGTCAGGTACTCCCGCTGCTCTTCGCTCAGGTCGGTTTTCAGGGTCAGTTCCGTCATGCCCAGGATGCCGTTCATCGGGGTGCGGATTTCGTGGCTCATGGTCGCCAGGAAGGAAGTCTTGGCTTGCGCCGCCTGGCGGGCGCTTTCGGCCAGGAGGGCCTGCTCGTCGCGGGCGGCGGTCAACTCCTCGATGCGCTCCCTGACGGCGCGGGACATGGCGTTGAAGGCGGCGCCAAGGCGGCCGACCTCGTCATCGCCTTCCGGCACCGGCGGCGGTGTCAGGTTGCCGGCAGCGACTGCCTCGCTGGCGCGTGTCAGGTCGCTCAGGTGGCGGGTCAGGAAGTAGCCGAGCAAGGCCATCAGGCCGGCCGAAAGCAGTATTTCGATCAGGGCGATGCCAATACCTTGCCCGAAGAGTTGCTGGTGGGCGGTGCGAATCTGCGACAGGTTGATGCCAATGTGCAGCGCGCCCATTTTCTGGCCATACATGGCGATGGGAACAAGCACGTTGTAGCGCGGCGTGTCCGTTTCGCCGTTGAACAACTCCAGCTTGGGGTCGGCGGGCGGGAGCGGGGTGCCGGCCGGCCAACCGCTGCTGGCGACCTGTCGCCCATCGTTGTTGGTGACGGCAACGTAATCGATGCCGCCCACCTTGGTGCTTTCGTCGAGCACGGCCTGCACGGTGGCATCGTCGCGTTGCGCCAGCGGGGCGACAATGGCGGCGATGAGCACCGGGGCGATTTCCTCGACATGCTGCTGTGCCTGCTGCCCCATGTGCGTGGTGAGCAGGCGCAGGCTGTTCGCCACGAGCAGCGTCAGCATCACCGCCTCGATGGCGATGGCGACGATGAGCAACTGGCTGCGTACCGAGCGCAGCGGCGCGGGGAGCTTCATTTGCTGCTCAGCACCTGCCTCGTTACAGCGACATACGGATCCATCGCTTCCAGCTCGCGCTGCTTCAGCGGGCGGTAGCCTTCCAGCTTGTTCTGCGTAAAGTAGGCCTTGCCTTCCGCACTGTCAGCAAACGACCACAAGGCCTTTTCGATACGCTTGCGTTCCTTTCCCCAGCGGCTGTTCAGCATATAGACACGACCGGCCATCGGCTCGCTTTCGGCCAGGATGCGCAGGCGGATTTGCTGATCGGGCGGCAGCTTCTGGAAATTGGCCAGCGACGTGAAGGCAGCGGCGGCTTCGCCGGCCAGCACTTGCCGACTGACGCTGTCGGCGGCTGAAACATAGCGCATCGGCACCTCGGCCAGATTCTGTTGCTTCATCCAGTGTTGCCCCCACAGGGTGACCAGCGAGCTGGGCGACAGGCCGAGGACGCTGTGCCCCTTGAGGTCGGCCGGGGTCTGGATGGGGCCGTTCTTGTCCACCAGCGCAACGGCCTTGAAGTCGGCAGCGTAGGTCAGCAGGGGGAGGTAGGCCGCATCGACCTGGTAGAGCCGGGCCTGGTGGCCGGTAGTGACCGCGATGTCGTATTCCTGGTTCAGGGCGCGGCGGGCGAACTCGTTGAAGTCGGGTGCGGTTTGCACCTCGACCGGTTGCTTGAGTGCGGCTTCGAGCTGGCGGCGCAGCGGCTGGTACATCTCCAGGATGACCCGGGCACTGGTGTGCGGCGCAATGCCGAGAATGAAGGGGTGTTTGTCCTGCGCGGCAGCGATGCCGCTGGTGATGACGAGCAGGACGGCCAGCCCGGCCTGCAGGAAATGGCGGCGCATGATGGGAAAATCCTCTCAGGTATTCAGTTTTTCCAGCGCCTCGCGCAGCTTGCCCGGTTCGTCCAGGCGCAGGATCTTGCGCACGTTGGGCGCGAGGTCGTTGATCTCGGATTTCAGCACCCGCTGTTTCACCTTGAGGATCTGTGCCGGGTGCATCGAGAAGATGCGCAGGCCCATGCCGAGCAGCAGGCGGGTCATGTCCGGGTCGCCGGCCATTTCACCGCACAGGGAGACCGGCACGCCGACCTTCTCGGCGCTGGCCAGGGTATGGGCAATCAACATCAGCACGGCCGGGTGCAGGGGGTCGTAGAGGGCGGCAACCTGCTCGTCGGTGCGGTCGATGGCCAGGGTGTACTGGATCAGGTCGTTGGTGCCGATGGACAGGAAGTCGAGGCGGCGCAGGAAGAGGCCGATGGCCAGCGCTGCGGCCGGGATTTCGATCATGCCGCCGATCTCGATGTTCTCGTCGAAGGCAACCTTCTCGCCGCGCAGGCTGGATTTGGCCTGCTCGACGGCGGCCAGCGTCTGGTCGATTTCATGGGCGTGGGCGAGCATCGGGATGAGCAGCTTGATCGGCCCATGCTTCGAGGCACGCAGGATGGCGCGCAGCTGGATCTGGAACATGCGCGGCTCGGCCAGCGACAGGCGGATGGCGCGGCGGCCGAGCGCCGGGTTGGTTTTCACCCGGTCGCCGGCGCTGGCGTTCGGGTTCAGATCCTTGTCGGCGCCGAGGTCGAAGGTGCGGATGGTGACCGGCCGGCCGCCCATGCCCTTGACCACCTTCTTGTAGGCTTCGTACTGCTCCTGCTCGTCGGGCATGTCGCCGCGGTCGAGAAAGAGGAACTCGGTGCGGAACAGGCCGATGCCTTCGGCTCCGCACTGCAGGGCCTCGGGAACGTCGCCCGGCAGTTCGATATTGGCGAACAACTGTACCGCAACGCCGTCGATCGTCTCCGACTTGGCTGTCTTCAGGTGCTTGAGCTTGGATTTCTCCAGCTCGATCTGCTCCTTGCGCAGCTGGTATTCGTCGAGGATGCGCTGGTCGGGATTGACGATGACGACACCGCGCAGGCCGTCCACGATGAGCAGTTCGCCGTCGCGGATCAGGCCGCGGGCATTCTCCAGGCCCAGCACGGCCGGGATCGCCATCGAACGGGCGAGAATGGCGGTGTGCGAGGTGGCGCCGCCGACATCGGTGATGAACGAGGCAAAACGGTGTTCCTTGAAGGCGATGGTGTCGGCCGGCGACAGGTCGTGGGCGACGACGATCAGGCTTTCTTCCTTCGACTTCTTGGCATTCTTCAGCGCCGCCCGGCCGGGGTGGCCGAGCAGTTCCTTGACCACGCGCTCGACGACCTGCACCACGTCGAACTTGCGTTCGCGCAGGTAGGGGTCGTCGAACTGGTCGAATTGCTCGACCAGATGCTCCATCTGCTGCACCAGGGCCCATTCGGCATTGCAGCGGCGTTCGCGGATGATGTCGCGCGGCTTCTCGGCCAGTTCCGGGTCTTCCAGGAACATGGTGTGGATGTCGATGAAGGCGTTGAGCTCGGCCGGGGCGTGCTCGGTGTTCTCCTTCATCAGGATCAGCTCGTCCTTGACCGCCTTGACGGCGGCATCGAAACGCTCGATTTCCTTGTCGACCATGCGGGGCGCGATGGTCAGGTGCGACACCTCGAGGGTCGCATGCGACATCAGCATGGCGCGCCCGATGGCGATCCCGCCGGAAACCCCCAGGCCGTGCAGCGTGAAGCTCATGGAGCTCATTCCCCCTCGCCGAAGTAATCGGCAATCAACGCCAACAGAGCCTCCATCGCTGCGGCCTCGTCGGCACCGTTGGTTTCCAGCGTGACCTTGGAGCCCTTGCCGGCGGCCAGCATCATCACGCCCATGATGCTCTTGGCGTTGATGCGGCGGGTACCTTTCGTCATCCATACCTCGCACTGGAACTTGCCGGCGAGTTGGGTCAGTTTGGCGGAAGCCCGGGCGTGCAGGCCTAGCTTGTTGATGATTTCGGTTTCCTGGGTGAGCATGGGCGATATCCGGTAATTCAGTGGTCGAGCAGATTGATGATGCCGTCGCGGCCGCCGTCGCGGGCCCGGACGAGCAGGGTTTCCATGCCCTTGTCGCGGTAGTTCAGGGCGCGTAGCAGCATGGGCAGATTGACGCCGGCCAGGCCTTCGATACGGCCGGGTTCGAGCAGCTTGAGGGAAAGATTGGCGGGCGAGGCGCCAAAAATGTCGGTCAGTACCAGCGCGCCCTCGCCGTCATCGACCAGCTTCAGCATCTGCTGGGCGAGCGGCAGCAAATCGAGCGGGTCGTCCTGGGCGGACAGGCCAAGCTGATTCAGTTGCAGCGGCCGCTTGTTCAGCACATGGCAGGCATTCTGGACGAGCGCCTCGCCATAGCTTCCATGCGTGATGAGAAGAATGCCGATCATGCTCGGATTCTAACCGAGCTTTCTACCGGCGGCTGACGATCAATATCCCAATAACGACAAATATGGCGCCGACGCTCTGGGCGAGGGAGATCGGTTCGCCGAGCAGCCACCAGCCGAAGCCGATGGTCAGGATCGGCCCGACCATGCCGAACAGCGAGGATTGACCCGCGCCGATCCGGCGAATGGCTGCCGCCAGTGCGAAGACCGGGATCACCGTGGCGAACAGCGCCATGGCCAATGCCCAGCCATAGACCGGCAAGGGCTGGACAAAGGCGGTGAGGGATTGCGCCGCTGCGAAGTGCAACAACGTCACGGCCGTCGACGCCAGCATGGCCAGTGCCGAGAAACGCATGGCGCCCAGGCGGGCGATCATCGGTGCACTGCCCGACAGGTAGAGCGCGTACGACACGCTGGACGCAAAGACCAAGGCGCCGCCGATCAGCACACTGTGCGTATCGCCCAACTGGAGGTCGTGCAGGAAGGCAAAGCCGATACCGGTGTAGCACAGCACCACGGCCATGCCTTCCCGGCGGCTGAAAGGCTTGCCCTGGAAGAGTACGCCGATCAGGATGGTCAGCGTCGGGTAGGTGAACAGGATCAGTCGCTCCAGCCCGGCCGAAATGTATTCCAGCCCCCAGAAATCGAGGATGCTGGCGCCGTAATAGCCCAGACAGCCGAGCGCCAGAAGCTTGCCCCAATCCTGCCGGCTCAGGCTGCCGCCGGCTTTTTGCCCGGCCAGGCCGACCCACAGGAAAACCGGCAGGGAAAAAACCATGCGCAGGGCGAGCAGCGTGATGGCATCGACGCCATACGGGTAGGCCAGCTTGATGAAAATGGCCTTCAGCGAAAAGCCGAAGGCAGCGATCAGCGCGAGCAGGAGCCCCCAGGAGCCGGGTTTTTCCATGGTGTTCTCGTCAATCCCCGGCCAGCCGCCGCAGGTGCAGCGCGATGCCGATGAGCAGCCCGGCGCAGGCGAGCAGCGCGCCGATCACCCCCGGCCAGCCGCCGTGGCTCCAGGCCCAGCCGGCTGCCGTGCCGAGCAGGCTGCCGCCCAGGTAGTAGCTCGACAGGTAGAGCGCCGAAACCAGTCCGCGCCGCGGCCCGGGGCGATAGCCGACCCAGGCGCTGGCCACCGAATGCACGGCAAAGAAGCCGAAGGTGAAGATACCCAGCCCGACGATGATCAGCCACAGGGCATCGGCCACCGTCGCCGCAATGCCGAGCGTAGCCAGCAGCGTCATGCCGAGCAGGATGCGTTGCCGGCCGTGGCGGGCCACCTGGCGGCCGGCCCAGGCCGAGGAATAGCTGCCTACCGCATAGAGCAGGAAGATGCCGCCGATCGCCGCCGGCCCGAAACCGTAAGGCGGCTGCACCAGGCGGAACGGCAGGTAGTTGTAGAGTCCGACGAAGGCCCCCATGCTCAGAAAGGCGGTGGTGAACAGCCAGGGCAGGCCGGGGTCGGCATAGATACGACGGATGTCGGCAACGAGCAGGCCGGGTTGCAGCGAGCGCGCCTCGAAATGGCGGGCCGGCGGCAGCAGGCGCCAGAAGACCGTGGCGATGAGCAGGCCGATCACGCCCAGCGCGGCCAGCCCGTAATGCCACGAACCGCACAGGTCGCTGACCACGGCCGAGAGCAGGCGGCCGGCCATGCCGCCCAGTGCGTTGGCGGCGATGTACAGCCCCATTACCCGGGCCCGGGTGCTGCCCGGCAGTTCTTCGCCAAGGTGCGCCATGGCGGCGGCCGGCACCCCGGCAATGCAGGTGCCGAGCAGCGCACGGGCCAGCACCAGTAGCGCAAAATCGGTTGCCCAGGCCGAAGCCAGCGCACAGAGCGCGGCGCCGAGCAAGCCGAAGCGCATCAGGCGTTCGCGCCCCCAGCGGTCGGCCACCAGGCTGAACGGAATGAGCAACAGCGCCATGCTGCCGGTGCCGGCCGTCACGCTCAGGCTGACCGTGCCCGGCGAAATCCCGAAAGCCTCGCTCAGTTGCGGCAGCAGCGGCTGCGTGCCGTAAAGCAGCAGAAAGCAGGAAAAGCCGGCCAGGCACAGGGCCAGCGTAATGCGCTGCGTTGCGTCGGGCGGATCGGGAAAGGGGGCGGCAGGCAAGGTGGCGCGGGATGGCGGGAAAGGGATGCCATTGAAACCCCGGGCGGCGCTGCTGGCAATTGGTATTATCCCAAGCAAGCATTCGATACAGACGAAACCATGCACTACGATCTTCCCGACCTGCGCCTCGTTGCAGCGATTGCCGACAGCGGCAGCTTGACCCGCGCAGCAGAGCGAATCCATCTTGCGCCATCCTCCGCCAGCCATCGTCTGACGCAGCTTGAAGCAGCCCTTGGTATGGCCCTTTTCGAACGCCATGCGCGCGGCCTGACGCCGACGCCGGCCGGTGAATCCCTGCTCCGCCATGCCCGCCAGGTCTTCGCCCAACTCGAACAGATGCATGCCGACCTGGCCCCCTACGCCAGCGGCCTGCACAGCCAGGTCACCGTCTTTGCCAACACCAACGCCATCAACTGCTTCCTGCCGGAAGACCTGGGCGATTTCCTGCGCGAGCATCCGCAAGTCCGGGTCAGCCTGGAAGAACAGCCCAGTCCGGCCATCGTCCGCGCAGTGGCCGCCGGGCAGGTCGATATCGGCGTCGTCGCCGACGAAGGCAACCTCGCCGGCCTGGAAACCCAGCCCTACCGGCACGACCGGCTGGTGCTGATCGTGCCGCCCACGCATCCGCTGGCGGGCGAACCCGCCGTCGCCTTCGCCCGCGTGCTGGCCGAACCCTTCGTTTGCCTGCACGCCGGCAGCGCCATCCACACCTTTATGATGAACCACGCCGCGCAATTGGGCGGCCGGCTCGATGTGCGCATCCAGGTGCGCAGCTTCAACGCCGTCTGCCGCATGGTGGCGGCCGGCGTCGGCATCGGCATGGTGCCGCGCTCAGCCGTGGGGGCGGCCGATGCGGTCAGGCTGATCGAAATCACCGATGCCTGGGCGCCGCGCAATCTGCAGCTTTGCGTGCGCTCCCGGGCGGCGCTGCCGCCGGCCGCGGCAGCGTTGTTCGTGCATCTGGCCGGCAAGTCGCCGGCTGGGCAGGGGGAACAGCCCCCGCCCGGCTAAAAACGTGGCTTACAGCGGACGCTTGACGGTCAGCGCACCGCGAATCTGGCCCTTGCCGTAGCCGGTGGCCTGGTCGTGCGGGTAGCTTTCGTTGAGCTTGGCCTTGAGTTCGGTATCGAAGCTCTCGGCGGGGCCATGGCAATACATGCATACGTCGCCGACCGGCAATGCCTTCATGTAGCGAAAGACCTGTTTGCCGTCGATGGTGACGATCTCGCTCTTTTCGATGGTTTCCGGCTTTTCGCCGTTGGCGGCGCGGATGTTGAAATCGGCCAGTTGGCGGGCTTCCCAGAGGTCGGGTGTGGCGCGCTCGGCATTGCGCGTCTTGAGGCTGACACGGCGGATATCCCAGCCGGTTTCCTGGCGCTTGGCCTTGATCAGGGCCGGTGCCTGTTCCTTGCAGACCGGGATCGCGCCGGCCACGCCTTTCTCAGCCACCGCTTCCTGCATGGCGCTGACCACCTTGGGAACAACCGGCAGAACGGTCTTCTTTGTGTCGGCCGTCAGGGCGCCGATATCCTGGGCCAGCGCGGGCAGGGCGGCAACCAGCAGGAGCAGGGTGAGTCGAGTTTTCATGGGCGGGATTCTGGTGAATTAGAAAGCTCTTATGTTAAACCTTTGTGCTGCGACAGGCGATATTCCCGATGCTTGACGCACTGCACAATATGCCGCCAAAATGAACCCATGACTCGCTTGCCCTTCTCCTTTGCTTACCTGTCGCTGCACCGCCGCATCCTGCGTGCCTGGCGTTTTGCTGCGCGTCCGGGGCCGGGGCTGGTTTAGTCGTCGAATTCAACCAGATTTCATCCAGGGCCGCGGCATTCAAAACCGCGGCCTTTTTGTTTCCCGTCGTCCGATCCTTTGTCGAATAGGAGTTGCCATGACCCGTATTGCCCCGTGCGCCTCGCTGGCCGAAGTTCGTCGCAATATCGACCGTATCGACCGCCAGTTGGTCGGCCTGATCGCGGAACGCGGCGCCTATGTCCGTCAGGCTGCCGGATTCAAGAAAACGGCTGACGAAGTACCGGCGCCGCAGCGGGTGGCCGAGGTGCTCGCCAAGGTTCGGGAGATCGCACAGGCGTGTGGTGCCGAACCGGCGGTGGTCGAGGCCACCTGGCGCGCCATGATCGCCGCCTTCATCGACTGCGAGCGCCAGCACCAGGCCGCCCTGCATCCACCGACGCCCTAACCGAACTGACCCGGAGAATTCCATGTCCGTACCGCTTGCCTACCTCGGCATCATCCTGATCTGGTCGACCACGCCGCTCGCCATCCAGTGGAGCACGCAGGGCATCGGCTTTGCCCTCGCCGTGCTGGCACGCATGGTGATCGGCGTTGTCGTCGCCGGCCTGCTCGTCGCGCTGTGGCGCATCGAGTTTCCGCTGCACGCACGGGCTCGCCGGGCTTATCTGGTGGGTGGACTGTCGCTGTTCGGTGGCATGGCGCTTACCTACTGGGGGGGCCGCTACGTGCATTCCGGGCTGATTTCGGTGCTCTTCGGCCTCTCGCCGCTGGCCGCCGCCATCCTGGGGGCGATTTTTGTCGGCGAACGCTCGCTGACGCGAATCAAGCTGGTCGGCATGTTGCTCGGCGCGCTTGGGTTGGCGGTAATTTTTATCCATGGCGACACGCTCGGCCATCCGCAGGCGCTGGCCGGCTTGTTTGCCGTGCTCTGCGCGGTCGTCACCTATTCCGGCGGCATGGTCTGGCTCAAGCAGATCGGCGACGACAGCCCGCCGCTGGCCACCACGGTCGGCTCGCTGACCGTGTCGCTGCCGCTGTTCGGCCTGGTCTGGTGGCTGACCGACGGGCACCTGCCGGATATCGTGCCGCCGCGTGCCGGAGCCGCCATCGCCTACCTGGGCGTGTTCGGCTCGGTGATCGGTTTCGCGCTGTACTACTACGTGATCAAGCATCTCGAAACCTCGAAAGTGGCCCTGATCACACTGGTCACCCCAGTCATCGCCCTCCTCCTCGGCGCCTGGCTCAATGGCGAGGAAATCGGCCTGCGCCTGTGGTTGGGTACCGGGCTGATCCTGCTCGGCCTGTGCCTGCACCAATGGGAGATGCTGGCCGGCTTCCGGCGGCGCACCTGAAATTTGGCGGCGGCGATGAAACGGCTACTGGGGGATTTCCGGCTCGACCAGCGCCGCCAGTTGCCCCAGTGATTCCTGCCAGCCGAGATAGCACATCTCGACCGGAATCGCGTCCGGAATGCCTTCCTGCACGATGTTGAGTTCGGTGCCACACAAAACGGGCGTCAGCGAAACGGTCACCTGCAACACGCCCGGCAGATTGGGGTCGTCGAACTGGTCGGTATAGCGCAGCAGCGCATTGGGGACGAGTTCGCGATACTCGCCGCTAAACGCATGAGCATGCTGTGTCGTGAAGTTGGTGAAAGACATCCGGAAAGTTCCGCCAACCTTTGCTTCCATGTGGTGAACCGTGCAGGTGAACCCATGTGGCGGAAGCCACTTGGCCATTGCCTCCGGTGTCGTAAAGGCGCGATAGATGCGCTCTGCCGGAGCTTTCAGGATGCGATGCAGACGAACGGTTCCTGGCATGGTGGTGTGCTCCTGTCGAGGGCGGGATCGGTATTCGACGCTTTATTTGGTCGGAGGTTCGCTATTGGCTAAGGCGCTGATTGTGAAAAACTGGCGGTAGAGAGGGAAAAATTGGGGACTGACCCTGGTGGGTTCGATTAATTAGCCACCAGATAAATCATCGAGCCAAATAGCAGCGCAGCGAAGCCCAAGGTCAACAGCGAGCCGGTTTTTTTGCGGAGGGCGGGCTCAGGGATTAGCGTGCTCAGCGTAAGTAGGGCTAGCCAAGCCCAGAAGCCGCCAATGTATTGGGCAACCCAACCTTCCGCAATATCGAAGCCACGTCGTCCGATTACGAATGACCATTCGAATACCTGAGCCACGATCGCGAGGGTTGCGAAGGTGGTGGCTAGCAGCAGTATCGAGCTGCGTCCTGGCATGGCGGCGCGAAAACTCGCCTCAGCGCCTTCCGCCGAGAATCGACCCCAGCACCCCGCGCAGGATCTGCTTGCCGATCTCCCGGCCGACCGTGCCAGCAACGCCGCGAGCGGCGCTCTTGGCGGCACTTTCGAGGACGCCTTCGTGGCGACCACCGCGCGGGCCGGTGCTGCCGGTGAGAATTTCGCCGAGGCCGCCGAACAGGCCGCCGCCAGCTTCTTCCTGCGGTGCCGGTGCGGGTTGGCGTTGCTGGGTTTGTTCGTAGCGCGGTTGCGGCTGGGCCTGGCCGGCGTGGTTGCCCCAGTCGTTGGCGTTCAGGCCGCCGCCTTGCGGGGCCGGGATGGCGCCGGGGGCGGCCGGGGCGTTGCTTGCCGGTTTGCCCTTGAGCACCTCGTAGGCGGATTCGCGATCGACGGTCTGCCCGTAGGCGGCCAGCATCGGCGAGGCCTGGATCATCGCCTGGCGCTCGTCGGCGGTCAGCGGGCCGAGGCGCGAGGCGGGCGGGAAGATGATGGCGCGTTCGACGATGTTCGGCCGGCCTTTCTCGTCGAGGAAGGAAACCAGCGCCTCGCCGACACCGAGTTCGGTGATGACGGCAGCGGCGTCGAACTTGGGGTTGGCGCGCATGGTTTCGGCCGCGGCCTGCACGGCCTTCTGGTCGCGCGGCGTGAAGGCGCGCAGGGCGTGCTGGACGCGGTTGCCGAGCTGGCCGAGGATTTTTTCCGGCACGTCGAGCGGGTTCTGCGTGACGAAATAGACGCCGACGCCCTTGGAGCGGATCAGGCGGACGACCTGCTCGACCTTGTCCACCAGCGCCTGCGGGGCATCGCTGAACAGCAGGTGGGCTTCGTCGAAGAAGAAAACCAGCTTCGGTTTGTCGAGGTCGCCGGCTTCCGGCAGTTGCTCGAACAGTTCGGAGAGCAGCCAGAGCAGGAAGGTGGAGTACAGCGCCGGCGAGTTGATCAGTTTTTCGGCGGCCAGCACGTTGATGACGCCACGCCCGTTGGCGTCGATCTGCATCAGATCGGCGATGTTGAGCATCGGTTCGCCGAAGAAGACGTCGCCGCCTTGCTCTTCCAGTGTCAGCAGGCCGCGCTGGATGGCGCCGATGGAGGCGGCGGCGATGTTGCCGTATTCGGTGGTGTAGCTCTTGGCGTTGTCGCCGACGTTCTGCACCATGGCGCGCAGATCCTTGAGGTCGAGCAGCAGCAGGCCCTGGTCGTCGGCGATCTTGAAGACCAGTTGCAGCACGCCGGCCTGGGTGTCGTTCAGGTTGAGCAGGCGGGCGAGCAGCAGCGGGCCCATGTCGGAAATGGTGGCGCGCACCGGCACGCCGTTTTCGCCGAAGACATCCCAGAAGGCGACCGAGTTGGCATAGGGCTGGAAGCCTTCGAGGCCGAGTTCGGCGATGCGCTTGAGCAGCTTTTCCGAGGGCGTGCCGGCGGCGCCCATGCCGGACAGGTCGCCCTTCACGTCGGCCATGAAGACCGGCACGCCGGCATAGGACAGGCGTTCGGCGATGGACTGCAGGGTGACCGTCTTGCCCGTGCCCGTCGCGCCGGTGATCAGGCCGTGGCGGTTGGCCATCTGCGGCAGCAGGGCGGGATAACCGTCTTCGGATTTGGCGAGGTACAGGGGATCGGACATGGCGGCGGGCTCCTCGGGAAAATTATCCAAACATTCTAGCAACGCCCGGGCCGGGCTTTGTGAAATAGCGTAACTCCGTCGAACTGACGAGAAGGCTTCCGGCGGGTAAAATCACGCCTTCTTCGTTTTTTGCAGTGGGAAATCATCATGGCTGGTCATTCCAAATGGGCCAATATTCAGCACCGTAAAGGTCGCCAGGACGAGAAGCGCGGCGCCGCCTTCTCCAAGATCGCCAAGGAAATCACCGTGGCCGCCAAGATGGGCGGCGGCGACATCAGCTTCAATCCGCGCCTGCGCGTGGCGGTCGACAAGGGCAAGGCCGTGAACATGCCCAAGGACAAGATCGATACCGCCATCAAGAAGGGTACCGGTGAACTCGAAGGCGTCGATTATGTCGAGGTGCGCTACGAAGGCTACGGCGTCGGCGGCGCGGCGATCATGGTCGATTGCCTGACCGACAACAAGACCCGCACGGTGGCCGAAGTCCGCCATGCCTTCTCCAAGCACGGCGGCAACATGGGTACCGACGGCTGCGTGGCTTTCCAGTTCAAGCATTGCGGCCAGATGATCTTCGCCCCGGGTACCGACGAAGGCGCGCTGATGGATGCAGCCATCGAAGCCGGCGCCGACGATGTGAATACCAACGACGACGGTTCGATCGAAGTGATTACCGCGCCGACCGAGTTCATCGCCGTCAAGGATGCGCTGGAAGCCGCCGGTTTCAAGCCGGAATTCGCCGAAGTGACGATGAAGCCGGAAGGCGAGAACGTCTTTGCCGGTGACGATGCGGTCAAGATGCAGAAACTACTCGACGCCCTGGAAAGCCTGGACGACGTACAGGAAATCTACACGACGGCCGTTATCGAAGAGTAATTCCCGTATTTCCCCGCTTTTGGGCGGGGATCGCATTGTTTTAACCGCTGTTTGCGTCATTGAGGATCGATTGTGAAACTTCGCCAGCTAATTCCCGCCTTGTTTCTTGCCTGCCTGAGCCTGTCGGCGGCAGCGGTGCAAACCGGCTGCCCGGATCTGAGCGCTGCCCGCCAGGTCAACGCCTGTCCGACCGAGGATGAGCTGAAGCACACCTACAGCGGTTTCTGCAGCGACGACAAGAAGGTCTATGGTGGCGAAACCGAAAACTGCATCCGCTACCAGGATTACCGGGCCATGAAGAACACCGCGCTGTGGGAATCGGCCGACGGTGCTTTCGATGGCTACGTCTCCTGCGACCTGCCCAAGGCCAAGGTGCAGGCCATGAAGGCGAGCAGCATGAAAATCGAGAAACAGGGCAGCCTCAACAAGGTGGTTTGCAGCTACCCGAACGGCATCCGTTTCACCTTGCGTACCAAGGAAACCTGCAAGATCGACGACAGCAAGGCATGTGCCGCCAATGCCGCCGCTTGCCGGGTGACTTGCGAGTAAGTCGCCGGGCGGCTGAATGATCCAGCCCGCCATCATCGACATCGAGGCCTCCGGTTTCGGGCGGGGCAGTTATCCGATCGAGGTAGGGTACTACCTGCCGGACGGCCAGACCTATTGCACGCTGATCCAGCCTGCGGCGGATTGGCAACACTGGGATGAATCGGCGGAAGCGGTGCATGGCATCCGTCGTGACATCCTGCTGGCCAAGGGCCGGCCTGCGCTCGATGTCTGCCTCGACCTGAACCGCCAGCTCCGCGGTCAGCACGTTTATTGCGACGCCTGGGCTTACGACTACGTCTGGCTGAGCCGCCTTTACGATGCTGTCGACATGGTGCCGGCCTTCCAGTTGAAGGATTTGCGCGACCTGCTCACCGAGTGCGAACAAACCCTGTGGCACGCCACCCGCGCCGCCGTCGAACTGCGCCTGCAATTGCGCCGTCACCGGGCCAGCGGCGATGCCCGGACACTGTTCGAAACCCTGCTCGAAGCCCGCAAGCGCTGCGCGCCGGACTGGGCGCATTAGGCCCGCCCGCTGATGCAGCGCATCTATCCCCTGCTCTTCGTCTTCCTGTGGAGCACCGGTTTCATCGGCGCCAAGTACGGGCTGCCGCATGCCGGGCCGCTGTCCTTCCTGTTCGTCCGCTATGTCGCGGTAATCGCCCTGATGACGCTCATCGCGTTGCTGACCCGTGCGCCCTGGCCGAAGGAGGCCCGGCAATGGCTGCACATCGGCGTTTCCGGCCTGCTTGTCCATGCCGTCTATCTCGGCGGGGTATTCATCGCCATCAAGCACGGCCTGCCGGCCGGTGTGACGGCATTGGTCGTCGGCATGCAGCCCCTGCTCACCGCGCTGGGTGCCGGCTGGCTGCTCGGCGAGCGTGTCGCCGGGCGCCAGTGGCTGGGCCTGGCGCTCGGTTTCGTCGGCGTCGGGCTGGTCGTTTCCGGCAAGTTCGGCGAAGCGGCCGCACTCGGGCCCATGCTCGTACCGGCCCTCGGTGCCCTGCTCGGCATCACCTGCGGCACGCTGTACCAGAAGCGCTTTTGCGCCCGATTCGACCTGCGTACCGGCTCGGTCATCCAGTTTGTGCCGACGGCGCTGGTCACCTTGCCGGCCATCCTGCTCTTCGAAGGCTTCCATGTCGAATGGACGGGGGATTTCATCTTCGCGCTGACCTGGCTGGTGCTGGTGCTGTCGATTGGCGCCATCAGCCTGCTCAACCTGCTGATCCGCAGCGGCAGTGCGGTTAACGTCGCCAGCCTGTTCTACCTGACACCCTTGTCGACGGCGCTGATCGCCTACGCGATGTTCGACGAAAAGCTGGGCTGGCTGGCCATTTGCGGCATGGGCCTGGCGGTGAGCGGCGTCTATCTGGTCGGGAGGCCGGCCAAATGAATGCGCCGCGTATCCTGGGTATCGACCCCGGCCTGCGCGTCACGGGTTTTGGCGTGATCGAGAAGCACGGCAACCAGCTTGTCTATGTTGCCAGTGGGTGCATCAAGTCGAACGACAAGCAATCGCTGCCGGAGCGTATCGGCACTTTGTTTGCCGGCATCAGCGAGGTAATCGCCACCTACCGGCCGGATCAGGCGGCGGTGGAAAAGGTGTTCGTCAACGTCAATCCGCAATCCACCTTGCTCCTCGGCCAGGCACGCGGGGCGGCAATCAGTGCCCTGGTGCATGGCGGCCTGCCGGTCGCCGAATACACGGCGCTGCAGGTCAAGCAGGCGGTGGTCGGCCACGGCAAGGCGGCCAAGGAGCAGGTGCAGGACATGGTGGTTCGCCTGTTGTCGCTGGCCGGTGCGCCAGCCGCCGATGCCGCCGACGCGCTGGCCTGCGCCATTTGCCATGCCCACGGCGGGCAGGGTCTGGGGGCCTTGGCAACAGCCGGGTATCGCGTTCGCGGCGGTCGCCTGATAGGATGATGACTGTTTGAACATACAGTATTCGGGCCGCCCATGATAGGAAGACTCACCGGCATCCTTGCCGAAAAGAACCCACCGCAGATCGTCCTCGACGTGAATGGTGTCGGCTACGAGCTCGACGTGCCGATGAGCACCTTCTACAACCTGCCGGCGGCGGGCGAGAAAACCAAGCTGCTGACGCATTTCGCCGTGCGTGAAGACGGGCATTTTCTCTACGGTTTCCTGACCGAGGCCGAGCGTTTCGCCTTCCGCCAGTTGCTCAAGGTGTCGGGCATCGGCGCCCGTACGGCCTTGTCGGTACTTTCCGGCCTGTCGGTGGGCGACCTGTCGGCAGCTGTGGCGCAGCAGGAGTTGGGGCGCCTGATCAAGATTCCCGGCATCGGCAAGAAAACCGCCGAGCGCCTGCTGCTCGAACTGAAGGGCAAGCTGGCCGATGCCACCGGCGTGTCGCTGCATGCGCCGGTCGACGATACCAAGCAGGACATTTCCAATGCCCTGATCGCCCTCGGCTACAACGAGAAGGAGGCGGCGGCGGCGATGAAGCAACTGCCGGCCGACGTGACCACCTCCGACGGCATCCGGCAGGCCCTCAAGCTGCTGTCCAAGGTCTAGGCGATGCAGAGAGAACTCCCGACCTCGTTATTCCTGCACCGGCGGCAATCCGGGCTTTCGGAATGCTGCTGGATTCCCGCCTGTGCGGAAACGACTGGCCGTGAGGGACGCCCGTGATCGAAGAACAAGACCCCAAGCGACTGGCGCAGATTGCGCTGGTGGTGCTGCTCATCATCGGCTGCATTGCCGTGCTGCTGCCATTCATCGGCGCGGTGCTGTTCGCTTTCGTGGTCTGGATCTGCACCTGGCGCTTCTACGCCGACCGCCTGCTGCCCTTGCTCGGTCGGCGCGATACGCTCGGCGCTTCGTTGATGACGCTGGCCCTGGTGCTGATCATGCTGTTGCCGACGCTTTTTCTGGCTGGTTCGCTGGCCAATGGCACCGACAAGCTGCTCGATTTCGTCAAGCCCTATATCGAGCAAGGCCTGCCGGCCAATCCGCCGGGCTGGCTGAGCGGCCTGCCCTTCTTCGGCGGGGAAATCGACAGCACCTGGCACCGTCTGGCCGGCAACCGTGAGGAACTGAATACCGCCATCAAGCAACTGGTGGCCCCGGCCCGCCAACTGGCGCTGGCCCTGGGCGGCATCGCTGCCAACGGCTTGCTGCAACTGGCCCTGGTCTTGTTCGTTACCTTCTTCCTGTATCGGGATGGCGTGGCGATCAGCAATGCCTTGCTGGTCGGGGCGCATAAACTGGGCGGCGAACTGGGCGAGAACATGCTCGACAAGGCGCGCGGCACGGTGGTCGGCGTCATGCTCGGCATCGTCGGCACCGCTGCGGCGCAAGGCACCGTGGCGATGATCGGCTTCCTGGTCGCCGGCGTGCCGGCAGCGGTGCTGCTCGGCTTCGTCACCTTCTTCCTGTCGATGATTCCGGTCGGCCCGCCGCTGATCTGGGGCGGTGCCGCTGCCTGGCTGTACAGCGAAGGGCAGGCCGGCTGGGCCATTTTCATGGTGCTCTACGGCCTGTTCGTGATCAGCAGCATCGACAATTTCGTCAAACCCATCCTGATTGCCCGCGGCGCCGGCCTCTCCATCCTGCTCATCGCGTTGGGCGTTCTCGGTGGCGTGCTGGTCTTTGGCTTTATCGGCATCTTCCTGGGCCCCGTTTTGCTGGCCTTGGGCGACATGCTGCTGCAGCGCTGGTTGCGTGAGGAACCCACCGTATGATCGAAACCGACAAGTTGGTCGCGCCCGACCGCATCATCGCGCCGCAAAGCAAATCGGCACAGGAAGAAGCGCTGGAGCGGGCGTTGCGCCCGAAGCGCCTGGCCGATTACACCGGCCAGCAGAAAATCCGCGAACAGCT
>CAZDRS010000012.1:0-26925 GCA_964507585.1 uncultured Dechloromonas sp. | reverse complement strand
ACCATCGGTACAGCGGGAAGAGCGATCTTCACCATCGATTGCTTCCCGCTTGTTTCGATCACCTCGTATTTAGGCACGCGTTTCCTATTAGATTAATTAATCAATACTTATTTATATATTAACCATGACAATTAACAATCAACCTATCCCTACTCCTATCGATCCGATCAACCCCACCATGAGTGCTCTCGACACTCATAACATGGAGTCATTACCGACAGCATCCAAGCAGCCTTCCGTATCTGTCTATCAATCATTCCGTGAACCTCTCTGGGATATTCATGAGTTCGTTCGTCTGGTGTTGAGCAAGGAATCTCCTGGCTTTCGAATCTTCGTGAAGAAGAACGGAGACAAGCGTATTGAACCGTTAGCCTTGGGTGAGCGGTTCTATCGCCTGATGAATAACTTCATGGCTCGCATTCCTGAAGGTAGTGATCCTGCAGGGTTTGTCGGTCTGTTCCGTGATTGCTGCATCGAGTTGAAGCTGTACTACAACCCGTTTGGCAAACCTGGTGACTATCATCGTCTTGGTGGTGATGGAAAGGACATGGACGGTGCTGAACTGTTCAATGCCTTGCTGGAATTGATCCGCAAACGTGCTCAGCGCGATAAGCGTTGCCAGAATTACTTAAACTTTGCTGACGACTACGATCTGAATGAACTGAAGAACGTCGTAGCTTACTTCGATGATCTATTCATGGATTACTCGAAGATACTGGTGGTGCGTGTTGATCTCGGCTATCAGGCCGATGAGGCAGACAAGATCAGCTTTGAACGTGCCCATGGTGACATTCAGCGTTTCATCAACTACCGGCAGTGGCAGGCATGCTTTAAGCACAGCATCGGCTACGTAATCGGCCGTGAACGGGGTACTAGCTCGATCACGGAGAACGGTGGCAACGGACGTGGCTATCACTTCCATTGCTTCATTCTGTTCGATGGGCAGAAGGTGAAGAATGACGTCGAACTGGCGAAGCAAATCATCGATTACTGGGAAAACCGAATCGTCAATTCTTCGCGTACTCCGGCAGATGAGCTGACCAAGATTTGGTACTTCAACTGTAACCACAAGGCACGAACTGCAGGTTATCGCTACGACGGTATTGGCATGGTGCAGCACTCAGATGAGTTAAAGCGCTGGCACCTGATCTCTGCGCTGATCTACCTGACGAAGCGTTCTCAGGCCTTGGGGGATGACGTACCACCAGGAACCAGAGCACTGACCAAGGGACAGTACAAACTCCGTGCATTCGAGACACGAGGACGTCCTCGGCAAGCCGTGATTCAGGGTGAAAAGGTCTCCATCCAACGAAGAAAACATTCATCTGGTGACTTTTTACAGCCAGGCCAGATGCTTTGAAGCACACCACCTTTCACATTGGAGACTGACATGAATACACCCTTTTCTCCTATAGCCAATCGTCACAACCCGAAAGCTGCCTACACCAAGCTCTATGAATGGGTACTGCGCTTTGGGTCACCCACATTGCTGTCATCGAGTTGCGAAAACCCAATCCTGTTGAATTATCAGCGCCTAGCGCAGAGCAATTGCTGGGTAACGATTAGCTACAACCGATCATTTGACTCGTTCTTCCTGAGTGCATCGAATGGGATTGCGACACCATCCGCCAAGTTGTCGGACATCAAGCAGTTCCTGGATGCTGCAATGGTTCGCCGATTACCACAACTGGAACTGGATTCTTCTGACAACGCGCTCTGGACGATGGTACAGATCGAGCTGACAGATACTGAGTTGCAGGAAACGGAGATTGAGACAGCGTTCAATCGTATTTGTAAGGCGATTGACGACAGCGCAGTGCCGATCCTATCGATGATTTACGGAGGACTTTCGGTAGAAGATGCTATCGCTGCCTACGAGAAAGCGCAGGGCGTTTCACTGTCTGATTGGCGAGCTTCGTTTGCACCGTGGAAGAGTCCAAGTATTGAGCCGGTGATCTGCCACTGATTCTGTTGAGCACGACAGGAGGGAATATGCCTTCCCTCCTGATATATTGGTAGTCCGATTATCGGCCACCAAGCTACCGTTCAGTAGTCGACCTGTGTCCGTCGGTAATGTTCAGGACAAATTAACACGAACGGGATTTCACTCATCTTCCGAATGTATCCCCAATCGCCGCATTTTTTCCCACAGGGTCTTGCGAGTGATACCCAGCGCCTCAGCCGTATGGGTCATGTGCCAATCATGGCGGTCCAGAGCGACCTTCAGGTAGTCCTGCTCGCAGGCCATCAGATAATCCGCCAAGGAGGGTGAAGCCGGTTGCGCAACATTCTCATCGACCAAATCACCACCAAAAAAAGCATCGGCTCCCAGCAAGGGACTAGGTGACAAAATGCAGGCGCGTTCTACCGCGTGCTTCAATTCGCGAATATTTCCTGGCCAGGCATAGCTGACCAATGCCTGCTCCGTACGCGGGTCCAGCCTTCTCCGCTCTTCTGGATTGGCGCGGTTGAAGGCTTCGACGTAGTGGCGAACAAACCAGCGAATATCTTCGGGGCGCTCGCGTAGCGGCGGGATGCGCAGTTGAATGACGTGAATACGGTAATAAAGGTCTTCACGAAACCGTTCCTGCTCGACCATCGCCTTCAAGTCCTGGTGTGTCGCGCAAACCAGACGGAAGTCAACGCTTACCTGGTTTTCCCCGCCCAGTCTGACCAGTGTTCGTTCCTGTAGCACCCGCAGCAACTTGGCCTGCATCGATAGCGGCATTTCGCCAATCTCATCCAGGAACAGCGTACCGCCGCTGGCCTGTTCAAAGACACCGCGCTTTGATTTGACTGCGCCGGTGAAGGCGCCCTTTTCGTAACCGAAAAGCTCTGCTTCCAGTAGCGACTCGGGGATGGCAGCACAATTGACGGCGACGAAGGGTGCCGAGTCGCCGGCACCCTGCTGGTGGAACAGCTTTGCGACATGCTCCTTGCCGACGCCTGACTCACCCGTGATCAACAGTGCGGTGGCATGGCGGGAAAGTCGGGGCAGCGATTCGGCGATGCGTCGCATGATCGGCGAAACACCAAGGGCATCGCCATCAGGGGCATCGGAAGATACTGCACCATAGCCTTTGGCCAAACCGCGCACCTTGTCTACCAGCAGATCGGCCTCGAAAGGCTTGGCTATGTAGTCGGCAGCGCCGGCCTTTAGCAGTTCGACAGCCCGGTCGATGCTACCGAAGGCAGTCATGAACAAGAAAGGCGGCAGCATGGGCAAGCGAGCCGACAGATCGAGAAAAAGGTCACCGCCATTGCGGTCGGGCAAACGAATATCGCTGACGACCACGCCGTAACGCCGGCTCTCCAAGGCAGCAGCGGCTTCGCGAGCGGTGTGCCACCAGTCGACATCGAAACCTTCGAGCTGAAAGCGCTGAGCCAGCGACTCACCCATAATTTCGTCGTCTTCGATCAGACAGATGCGCGGGCGAATTTCAGACGGTATTGCCATAGGGTATTTCAACCTTGAAAGTGGTGTAGCCAGGCAGGCTCTCAACCTCGATTTCTCCGCCCAGTTGCTGAACTATTTGATAGACGATCCACAGGCCCAGACCATGGCCGCGGTCGCTGGTGGTAGCGAACGGCTCGAATAGGGTATCCATGCGCTCCTGGGGAATGTAGTCGCCATCGTTGGTCACGGCGAGGTGCAAGTGCTTCTCGCCCAATTCAACCACCAGGCGCACGCCACCGCCCTCTTCCGCTGCGCTCACCGCATTGAGCAGCAAATTGAGCAATATCTGACGCATTAGAGTGGCCGGCAGCGCGACGTGGCCATCAAGGTTGCTCTCGACGACCACTCCGATGCCTCGGCCATGCGCTTCCGCCTCGGCCAGAATGAGAAGGTCATCCACATCCTCGGAGGCAAATGGACGATCCATGGCCTTGCTTTCGACGAGCAAAGCACCAACCGTCTGGCGAATTTGAGTCAATCCTCGTTCAAGCAGGGATAGCGTGCTTAACGCCAACGGATCATTGCCGCTGCCATGGCGCTGATAGGTATTGATTGCGGTCAGCATTCCGCCGAGTGGGTTGTTGATCTCGTGGGCGATACCGGCAGTCAGGCGGCCGACGGCCGCCAGGCGTTCCGAAACGACCATCTGGCGCTCCAGTTCCTGCTTGTTTCTCAGTTCGCCGACCATGCGCTGATAGGCCTCCGCCAACTGGCCGATTTCGTCCCCGCTTTTGGGCAGGTCGATCAGGCGCGACTCTTCCAGTTCGCCGGGCACTCGGCGCATGGCATCGGCCAGACGCAACAAGGGCTCGCCGGTGCGACTGGCCCATACCCAGGAAATTGGCGCGATGATCAGCAACACCAGCACGGTAACAAGTGCAGCTCGTTTAACCAGGCCGACGAAGCGTGGCACGAACGAGACTTTGGAGTAGCCAAGGATCACATGCCCGAGGGCCACTCCGTCGGCAACAAGAGGGGACATGACAAAGTACACCGGTGAGTCGGCCGGTTCGAGAACGCGTTGCGCCATCGGATCGCCGCTGACCATTCCCGTACGCAATTGGGCGTAGGCTCCGCCACGGGTGGCCGGGCTGCTGCCGATGGGAAACTCACGTGGCTTGGTTGACACAAAGACCTTGTAGTCGGTATCCGTGATCAAGACTACCTCGGCCTGCAGTTCAGGTGCCGCCGGATAGGTTTCGCGAGCCGATTGCAGAATCTCGTAGGCGCGCCAAATGTCATCATGGAGAACCGGGGCAACCAATGTGTTGGCCAATACCCGCCCGAGACTCTTGGCATGTCCTTCCAGGTTCTGCCGCATCTCGTCGTATTCCCAGACGACCAGTGCAGCCGTCACCGTAATTGCGGTACCCAGCACGGCAGCCATCACCCGTAGCGGAATTTTCCAGCGCAACGAAAGGTTGCTACGAAAGATCATTTTCGGCTGACCTTCGCCGCCATCTGGGCAATGCCATCAAACAAGGCAGGCTGGCCAGTCGTAAAGCCATCCAGCCGCAAGCGGCCCAGCAATTCGCTACCTTGCGGATCATCGGCCATACCGAGCAAGACCTGACGGAATTGCTCCAGTTCCTTGGCCGGAATATCACTGCGCGCCACAAACGGCGGATAACCAAGCAATGGCGAACGGTCGATGATCCGGGTCGCCGCCGTCAGATCAGGGCGCACTTCGGCCAGCGTATCCCAGACATAGCCATCGACTGCCCCGCCGTCGGCCAGCCCGACACCGACCGCCTCGACCACCTTGCGATGGGCCCAGGTGAAGAAGGTGCGTGAGAAAAAGGACGACGGCTTCTCTCCCAGCATGGTCAGCGCATATTGCGGATAGAGATAGCCGGAATTGGAGTCGGGGTCCGAATAAGCGAACACCTTGCCCCGCAAGTCGGCGATGGTCTGGGTATTTTTATCGTCAGACGACACGATCAGGTAGGACTGGTAGAGCGGCTGACCACGCCATAAGGGCACTGCGACCAGGCGAAACTCATGGCGATGGCGGACGTATGGGTAGCCGCACAACCAGGCGAAATCGATTTTCCCCAAGCGCAGCAGATCGATGATCTCGCGATAGTTGCCGCGCTGGACAAAAACCACTGAGCGGCTGAGTTTCTGTTCCAGCCAGGCCCGCCACTTGCCGAGAAAGCTCACTTGGTCGTCGAGGAAGACCGGGGTCAGGCCGATACGAACGACTCCAGCATCACCATTCGCGGCCACTGCGGGCCAAGCCGGCAGCGAGGCAATGGCAAGCAGCAAGCGGCGCCGTGTGGTGAGTGAAAGGATTCGATCAGGCGGAAACATATCGCCGATGATAAGCGTCGTCCGCCTTCTCCCACCAGACGATTTTTCCCCGCGTTACGCTGACGTAGCACGCTGCGCCGCAGCAATCGCCCCATGTGTTACGCCAGCGTAACCATCGGAAAACCAATTCACGACTGATAAATCCTTCGAGATTGCCTATTGGTCTGAATCTCGCCATTTGCGCCAGTTCTGTGGCCCGTATGTTGCGTTAAAGACACCGCTATTGGCCGCGCTACGACAGCGTCCAGCGTGTTCAGCAACACACCACTGCAACCAGAGGAGGCAAGCAGATGAGTGAAGGATCAAAAAATTCGGCTGGCGGAGGAAAGAAGCGCTATGCAATGGTGGTCGATACCCGCCGCTGCATTGGCTGCATGGCTTGCCAAGTCGCCTGCAAGGCGGAATACGACACACCGCTTGGGGTCAATCGAACCTGGGTGCCCTACAAGGTGGTCGGCAAATACCCCAACGTCAAGAAACAGTTCCTGCCGCGCTTGTGCAACCACTGCGAAGATCCCCCGTGCGTTCGTAATTGTCCGGTCGAAGCCACCTTCCGGGTAGAAGACGGCGGCTTCGTGCTGCAACGTTACGAGCGCTGTATTGGCTGCCGTAGTTGCATGGCCGCCTGTCCGTACAACGCCCGCTTCATGCTGCCTTCGCACCGGACCTATACGCCGATCACCAATGTAGTAGACAAATGCACCTTCTGCTTCCACCGCGTCACCCAGAATCTGGTGCCGGCGTGCGTGCAGACCTGTATTGGCCGCTCCCGCGTCTTCGGCGATCTCAACGATCCGAACAGCGAGGTTTCCTATCTGGTCGCCAAGAATGCCACCCAGGTTCTACGCCCGGAAGAAGGCACCAAGCCGCACATCTTCTACATCGGCGCCGACCGGAATCAGACCGAGTTTGGCCGCGATGCCTACCAGAAGCGTGAAGTGATGGAGCAGGAACGCTCTGCCTTCAAGAACCACTTCAAAATCTAAGGGGAAAATCATGGGTGATTACGTCTGGTTCCATGATGTGTCTTGGCACGCTACTTACGCCATTTACTTCTTCGTGATTGGCATCCTCGCCGGCCTGTCATTCATTTCCTACGGCTCGTGGCGGACACCTGCACTGCGGCCACTGCGTGAAAAAACCGCCTACGCATCCTTCGTCCTGCTCGGCCTGGGCGGCATGTTGCTGATTGCCGACCTGTCTCAGCCAATGCGTTTTCTCAACATTCTCAACCCGGCCTATCTGAACTTTACGTCTCCTCTGGCCTGGGGGGCACTCAATATCGTTGCCTTCAGCATTGCTTCCATTGTTTATATCCTGGCGCTGCGCAAAGGTGACGAAAAGAACGGCCAACTGCTGGCACTCATCACTGCCTTGTTGGCTTTGGGGCTGCCGATCTACACCGGCTTCGACCTGACGGTGCACCAGTCGCGTCCGGTCTGGAACACACCGATCATGCCCGTTCTCTTCGTTGCTCTGGCTATCGCTTCGGGGTCGGCAGTTGGTGCTTTGCTCGCCGCCGGCAATGCCGAAGCACAGAAGGTTCTGCGCGAATACATGCTGTGGTCAGCCGGCGCAGTGGCCGTAATGCTGGTCTCGATCATGGGCACGACCAACTACGGCGGCTCGGCATCCGAACTGACCTTCATGATCATGACGACCGGCACCATGGGCCTGCTTTTCATTGGTGTCGGCTTTCTCGGAGGCAGCGTCGCTCCGGCGCTGATGCTGTTTGCGCCAATGGGCAGGAGCCAGGGCGTCGTGCTGATTTCCGCCCTGCTCATCCTGACCGGCAGCGCCGCCCTGCGCTATGTCCTGCTGATGGCTCCGCAACAACTACAGACCTTGTTCTGATCCTGGTCACGAGGAGATAAAGAAAATGGAAATGCCCAAAGTCACACGCCGTACCTTCCTCAAGGTCAGTGCCGGTACCGGCGCCGCTGCAGCCTCTGCGCCCCGTCTGCTGACGGCCATGGAAAACGATCTCGGCGGCAAGGATTTCGGTCCGGTCAGCGGCGCCGAGCGCAAGGCCATCCCGGTCAATTGCCATGTCTGCAACATCCAGGACGGGGCCATCGCCTATGTCGAGAATGACCGCGTGGTCAAACTCGAAGGCAACCCGGAACACGTCTCGACCCGCGGTCGCCTGTGCGCCAAGGGCAATTCCGGCATGTGGTACAGCTACGATCCGGATCGCATCCTCTATCCCTTGAAGCGGGTCGGCGCCCGTGGCGAGGGAAAATGGAAGCGCATTACCTGGGACGAGGCACTGACCGAACTAGCGGCCAAGCTGGACGCTGCCCTGAAGGAAGACCCCAACACCATCATGCTCAAGTACGGTCGCAACCGTACCGGCGGCACTATCGACCGCTTCATGAAAACGCTGGGGTCGGCAACGGTGCTCAACCACACCTCGGTCTGCGAGTCGTCCAAGAAGTGTGGCATGGAACCAACCTGGGGACCGGATATCGAGACGCCGGACTTCGCCAACGCCAAGTACGTGCTGAATTTCGGCTCCAACGTCTTGGAAGCATCCTACTTCCACAACCCGCTGTCACAACGGGTGACCGAAGGTCGCGTCGACAACCAGATGAAGATCGTCACCTTCGACGTCCGTCTGTCAAATACCGCCGGTTTCTCCGACGAATGGATTCCAGTCTTCCCCGCCACCGATGGTGCTGTCGCCTTGGCCATCGGCCATGTCATCCTGCGCGAGGATTTGCAGGACTCCGACTTCATCACCAACTGGACCAACGTCACGGTCGCCGAACTGAAGGCGCACTACAAGCAATACACGCCGGAATGGGCTTCGAAGATATCCGGCGTACCGGTCGAAACCATCGAACGGATTGCCCGCGAATTCGCCACCACCAAGCCCGCCACGCTATTCACCTATCGCGGCCCGGCCAAGCACCTCTACGGTTCGTATAACGAGAAGGCCTGCATGATGCTGCCGATCATGACCGGCAACGTCGAAAAGAAGGGCGGTTACTGCTTGCCCCGCGGCATGGGCTGGCCACAGCCGATGCCCGAGCCTGGCAAACCGGCCCACGATTCGGTGCTGGCCCATCCGCCCGAGTACCCGCTGGCCGCGCACAAGGTCAGCCATCTGGTTCCGTTCTGGATCGCCGAAGGCCGGCAGAAGATCAATGTCCATTTCACCTATCAGGACAATCCGGTCTATACCAACCCGGGCGCCCGGGCGGTTTGGGGGAAACTCTATCGGGATGAAAAGCTGATTCCCTACTTCGTTTCCATGAGTTCGCACATGGGTGAGGAAACAGCACTGGCCGACCTGATCCTGCCGGATTGCCCCTACCTGGAGCGTTGGGAGCCCGAGTCCATGCCGAACTCGCTGTGGCCATGGCTGGGCATTCGCCAGCCAGTGCACAAGTCCCTGGGCGAATCGCGGGAAAACCGCGTGCTGCTCCGTGACATCATCTGGAAGCTGGACCCGGACGGCAAGCGTGGCATGAAGCAGTTCTGGGACTTCAAGGATGGCGAGGACTACATGCGCCATCACTTCGACAACGTGCCCGGCCTGAAGGAAGCTGGCGGCCTGGACTTCCTGAAGAAGCATGGTGTCTGGCCGATCTACGGCAAACTCGATCCGAAGACGGGCAAGGTGACCGACAAGACGGGCCGCGAAATTCGTGCCGATTACGGTCTGCACATGAAGGAGCTTTCTGCCGCCGACATGACGGGTGCCACGGTGGATAGCAAAGGCACCATCATGAAGAACGGCAAGGCTATTGGTGTTCGTCGCAACGGCAAGAACTGCGTCGGCTTCCCGACCGGTGATCGGCTGATCAACGTGCGCGTCCAGATGTGGGCCGACCACGGCTTCAACCCGATGCCGACCTTCAAGCGTATCCCGTGGCATGAAGCCATGAAGGACGACGAGATGATTCTCTCGACCTTCAAGCTCAATGTGCACAAACAATCGCGTACGGCGGCAATCAAGTGGCTGGCCGAGATCGCCCACAGCAACCCGGCCTGGATGAATCCGGAAACGGCAGCCAAGCTCGGCGTCAAAACCGGCGATCTGGTCCGTATCGAAAGCCCGGTCGGCCATCTGGTCACCAAGGCCTACGTGACGGAAGGCATCCATCCGAAGGTCGTTTCCATCCCGACCGGCTTTGGCCACTGGGAATACGGCCGTCTGGCAACGCTCAAGCTGAAGGACAAGAAAGGCGAATACAGCCACGGCCAGGACGATCCGGACCTCAACAACGTCTGGTGGGATGACAAGGGTGTGCACCCGAACGACATCATTCCGGTAGTTGCCGACCCGATTGGCGGCTCACAGGGCTGGTTCGATACGGTGGTCAAGGTGACCAAGGCCGGGCCGAATGACAAGTATGGTGACTCGGTTGCCGACTGGGACAAGCATATGGCGGCCTACAAGGAAACCATGCGCTATGCCTTCACCGGCGACATGCACCGCAAGATGCATCCGGAAATGGCCTCCTGGGCCGGTCCGGAGAGCGTCAAGCCCAAGGCCGGTGGCGGACATTGATCGGAGTTTCTTCGTAGCGACGAGATTGGGCCCGCCGGCTTCATCCCGGGTGGGCCGCATTTTCTGGAGTTGTCATGCTCGATACAGCATTTGCCATTGACCAGGCCTCAGCGCCTGTTGCAACACCCTTGGAACTCAATTCCGCCGAGTTGATCGAGGATTGTCTGGCGCGAGCCAGCATCTATCGCATGCTGGCCGGTGTCTTTATCGAAGAACCCAGCCCGACATTCATCGCTGCCATGCGCGAGGAAGGCTTGCTGGCCCAACTGGCTGAAGCCGGCATTGTCTTTGGTAAGGACTTCCTAACCCCCAGCGAGCAAGAGCTCGATGGTGCGCTGGCCTGCGAGTACACCACGCTGTTTGCCTCCTCTGGTTGCTTTCCTCCGGTCGAATCGGTTCGCCTGATGGGTCGCTTCAAGCAGGAGCCTTGTTTCCAGTTGGAGCGAACCTATCGCGAAGCCGGATTTACGCTTTGCAAGGGCCGCTTCGAAGTTTTTCCTGACCAACTGGGGGTCGAACTGCTTTTCGTTGCCGAATTGCTGAACCGCTGCGTGGAGGCGTTGAGCACCGAACAGATGAAGGAGTACCGGCGGCTCGACAAGGAAATCAAGCGCTTCTGGACCCAGCACTTGGGAGGCTGGGCACGCGGCTACAGTCGGCTGATCAGCCGGGCCAGCAATCACTCGTTTTACCGCGAAATGGCCAAATTCCTGGGCGGCTTTGCCGAGGAGGAAATCGCCGCGATGAACCTGAAGAACCTGGAGGATCTCGACATGGGACGGGCCGTCGTTCCCAAGAGCGAAATCCAGGTTGAATTCAATCCCGATGAGCCGGTCTGCGGCGCCTGTCCATCCGGCGCTCAAGAGAATCCTGGCAAGACTGAACACACCTTGCATGACCTGCGCTTCTAAGGAAACACCATGCTGCTCGATCTGCACGCCCGCCCATTTTCGCAACCTGATCGCCAGGTGCTCTCCGAACTCGACTGGAGCGAAGTGGCGGCCATGTGGGACAACAACCAACTCGGGCAATTGCACGACTGGCTGAATGAGCGCTGGTCGCGTTTGGTCCGCGACAGCGTTCTCGGCAATAAAGATCCGGAGGCCGAGTTTCTGCAAGCTCTGGCTTTCGCCGTGCTTGCGCTGTTCTTCACCCAGAACCAGAACCAGGAAGGTGCGCTGTTGATGGCCGACGATGCGCTGATGGCTTTGAACAAATATCGCCCGAGCTATCTCGGTGTGGCCATCGACCCGATTGTCGGTACCCTCCAGGAATTGCGCCCCATGCTCTGTGGCCTGGCCGCCGACGATCCTTGCCCGTTGTATCCTTTTGCCTATCCGAAGTTTCAGTATTTCCACAGCGCGCCATGACCATCCGCTTCTGCTGCCTCTCTGATATCTTCGACCCGGCCAGGGAAACACAATTTCTCTTCGATGGAATGGCCATCGATGCCTGCGCGGCGGAATGCGCCGGAATCGTCTTGCCGAATGGCAGCGAAGCACGGGCAGACTCTTTGCTGGCCGCAGGAGCAAAGCAGGTCTTGATTGGCGAAGCCGCACTGCTCGATAGCGGCAGCATTGAGCGCCTGGTCGAGAAATACGGCAAGGAACGAATCGGCCTCTATGTGCCCGTGCGAAACCTTGCGGTCAACTGGTCATTTGAGACTGTTTCCAATGCAGACTTCAAGGTGGTCACCCCGTCTCTTTGCGAGCCAACCTGGGAAGTGCTGCGTGCTGATGGTTCGGGCACCGGCACTCACGCCGAGTGGTGGATAGGACAGATGGTCGAACGTGGCGCTCAAACGGTCCTGCTGCACGCCGACATCGAGAACGACATCGATCTCAACCTGTGCGCAGGCCTGGTCGAAAAGCTGGGCGAGCAGTTGTGGGTCGCCCCGCGCACCAACTACGCCCCGCCGCTCGCCGATTGGATCGCATTCGGCCAGGTTCGCCAACTGGCGCTGCCAGCGGATTTGTACCAACAGCGTGAAGCCTGGCAATGCCATGGCGATGCCGAGAAATTGGTTGAGGAAATTTCGTGAAACTCCTGGCCACCATATGCGTGCTCAGCGGGCTGCTGGTCAGCAATTTAGGCCATGCCGAGGTAGCGTTGCTTGGCGGTGACGAGTTGAGCTTTATCCTGAGAGATGCGCCACCTTGCTGTGTCATCGATGGCCGCAAGGAATTGAATCGCCTCAAAACACCGCTACTGGAGGCGCTGCCCTATCACCCGGGCTTGAGCATCAATCCGTCCGCCACCGTCGTTGTGCTGGCTGACTCCGATAGCGAAGCCCTGCGTATCGCCCGCATCTTGGAGAAACAGCACCCGGGAAAACCCATTCTCGCCGTCAAGGGTGGCTTGAAAGCCTGGCTGGCAGCAACTGCAAACCCAAGCAGCAAGCCTGAAGTCGAAGGTGCTCCCGGGGCAACCCTGCAGTTCGTCATTCCGCACAACACCTGCGAGACGGGCACGCCACTGCAAAAACTGCAGAGCAAGAAAAAATGAGCCTGGCAACACCGAGCATCCGCAGCAGCCAATGCACCCGCTACCGCTATCGCTACAGCGAATGCCAACGCTGTGCTGATGCTTGCCCGCATGACGCGATTGCGTTGAATGACGAGGGTGCTACGGTCGACCCGAAAAATTGCCAAAATTGCGCCTTGTGCGTCAGTGCCTGCCAGACCGGCGCCTGGTCGAGCAGCAATTTCAAATTGCTCGACCTGCTACGCCAGGCGATCAAAAAACCCACTTGGAGTGTCGCCTGCGCCCCCTCGGGTGAGACCGCCGACGCCATCGTTCCCTGCTTGGGTGCCATCGATGCGGTCACGATGGGCTATCTGGCGAAACGCGGCATCCCGCTAACGTTGCACGGCCAGTGGCATTGCGGCGACTGTTCGCACGGCAAGACCGGCGCAGCCCAACTGGCCATGAACCTCGAAGCCGTCGATGTGCTGCACCAGGGAGCCCGAAATGGCGCGGCAAATCCGGAGGCAACGATCAATTGGATGCTGCCGCAGCTTGCCCAGTCCTCCAAGACGAAGAATCACGGACAGGACAAAAAGCCGACAGCCGAGTTCGCCCCGGCCCGCCGCCAGTTGTTCCGCCGCCTGATTGGCCGTGGTATCGATGAAGTCATCCTGGCCAATCCGCAACAGGAGAATGAGCCAGCCCCGGCCAAAGCAATTCGCCCTGGCCCCTACTCGGTTACCGAGCGCCGCGAACTGCTGCAAATCGTTACCCAGCAGAAGGATGGACAAGCCTTTCCGGTTCAGCTTCATGAGGGCCTGCCACTGATGCGCCTGACCCTGCAGCCCGGTTGCACGGTCTGCGAAGCCTGCTTCCGCGTTTGCCCGACCGGCGCCATCCAGATCGAGGAAAATCCGGATGCCTGGGCGCTACAGTTCCGGATCGACCGCTGCGTTGCCTGCCAAGCCTGCCTCGAAGTTTGCCAGCCGCGTGTGCTCGATGCCGAGGCAAGTTTCGATGCCCGTTCCGATCAGCCGGTGCAGGTGCTGATGTCCTTGAACAAGCAACGCTGCTCGCGTTGCGACCGCCATTTCGTCTCCGCAGCGCCGGAAAAGACCTGCCCGGTCTGCCGCGACGATGAAGACGCCTTTGCCGCCATATTTGGCTGATCACCAGGAGACAAACGATGCAATGGGATTTTTCGCCGGAAGATGTCGTCAAGGCCCGGGCTGATTATGGTTTGGCAGATTTTCGCCGCGACCTGGCCGAAGAGGTGCGCATGAACCTGCCGCCTTCCGATGCGCTGCAGGAACAGCGCAGCTTCAACCTGATCTACGACCTGTGCTACGCACTGGCCACCAGCAAGGATCTGGATACCCACCTTGGCGCCTATGCCTACGACCCACCCACCGTCCAGTTCCTGCGCGAAATCGAGCCGATGATGGCCGACAACGTGGCCATGCTGGGCGCCATTTTGCAGCGCTCGATCATGGATCGTGTGGAAAGCGGCATGTCGCTGGAAGACGCCGTAGCGAATACATCTTCCTGGCACACAGAAACTGTTGCTCAAACCCACGCCGCCACGGCCTGAGCTTTGGATTCAACGCGCCAGTAGTTGGCGTGCCCGGGTCTGGGGCGGTATGTTTATTGCTGCGTACGGACCCATGATCCGTTTCCGTCGCTTGCCATGACCGATAAAACCCCTGCCCTCTCTGATGCTTTCGGTCGCAAGATCGAATATCTGCGACTGTCGGTAACCGACCGCTGCGACCTGCGTTGTGCCTACTGCATGCCCAGAGACTTTGACGGCTATGAAGAACCCGCCAATTGGCTGAGCTTTGACGAAATCGAACGAGTCCTTCGCCTCTTTGCTTCCCGTGGTCTGAGCCGGGTTCGGCTGACCGGCGGAGAACCGCTGCTACGCAACCGGATCGCGGCTTTGGCCTGTCGCATCAGATCCATCCCGGGGATTGACGATCTCTCGCTCAGTACCAATGGCACCCAGCTCGTCAAACATGCTCGGCCCCTCAGGGAGGCTGGCGTTACACGCTTGAATGTCAGCCTGGATACGCTTCAGCCGGCGCGGTTTGCGGCGATTACCCGGCGTGACGCCCTCAAGGAAGTGCAGGCGGGTCTCAAGACAGCCCGCGAAACCGGCTTCGCACCGATCAAGATCAACATGGTCTGGCTGGCCGGAACCAATGACGATGAGCTGGAGGAGATGATTGCCTTCTGTCGGGATGGCGGCTTCATCCTGCGCCTCATCGAAACCATGCCGATGGGGGAAACCGGCCGGAATTCGCAGTTCGCCAGCCTTCAGCCACTCATGGCCTCACTTAAAACTCGATTTGGCCTGATCGACGGCTTGATACCGGGCGGTGGCCCAGCGCGTTATCTGGTAACACCGGATGGAAAGTTCAGCGTTGGCTTCATCACGCCGATGTCTCAACATTTCTGTGCCACCTGCAATCGGGTTCGCCTGACTGTCGACGGCATGCTCCATCTTTGCCTTGGCCAGGAGGACCGGCTCGATCTGCGTCAATTGATGCGCGATGGCGAGAGCGACGAATCAATCCTGGCCGCCATTCAAGCAGCCATAGACCGCAAGCCGGAGCGGCATGAGTTCAGCGAACATCCGGAAAAGATCATTCGCGTGATGTCTTCGACGGGCGGTTAACCGAGTACCTGTTGCCGTGGTTACCGTTGCTAATTCAATCAAAAACCTTGATATTGGCAGTGGTTTCCCACCTTGAATTTCGAGGAGCGTGAAATGAAAGTAATGACGGTATTGTGGAAGCGCCTCGTCAAGGGCGGCGAGACTTGCACCCGTTGTGGGGATACCGGTCGCGAACTTAAGGCGGCTGTAGCCAAACTCGCAGTCGCACTGCGACCGCTGGGAATCGAGCCCGTACTCGAAACACAGGAAATCGATGAAGCTGCGTTCAAGAGCAATACCTCCGAATCCAACCGCGTGTGGATCGCGGGCAACCCTATCGAGGAGTGGCTCGGCGCCGACGTTGGTATGAGCCGCTGCTGTTCTGTGTGCGGTGACTCGGATTGTCGAACACTCCAAGTCGGTGGCAACACTTACGAGACTATTCCGGAGGAGCAGTTCATCAAAGCCGGGTTGTTGGCGGCCAGTCAGATGGTCTCGTCGGCATCCTCGCCGGACAGGGGAGCAACATCGTGTTCCGGCGGTAGCGCAGGAACAGAACCGTGCTCGCCAGCTCCGGAGAGCTCCAAAGGAGGCTGCTGCGGATAGTTTTCGGGTGAATCAGCTTGCCAAATAACAGCTTTGCGGAAACCCAAAGCTGTACCAGTTGATCGATCCCGGAAGCATGATATTTAAGCAATATGGATTGTCTTGCCTACTCAGGTGAAACAACCTCCAACCCGAGCTTCTTCATTTTTTCCCAGAGATTCTTTCGCGAGATTCCCAGCGCATTGGCGGAATCAGCGATACGGCCGCCATTCTGCTCAAGCACATTGGTGATGTAGGTGCGCTCGCAGGCTCGGAGAAACTCAGCCAGGGTTCCTGCAGATTTCCTCAGCCTTTGTCCAGGCTGCCGCGACGCCGTGAAAGGCTTCTTCACGCGAGCGATCAAATAAGCAAAATGACTTTCGTACGACACAGCCTGGCTACACAGGTGTGATGGCCAAGCTGCTTTAGCTGATCAGAGTTACAGCCAGCCTTCCACCTTGCTACGCGACGGCACACCGCCAGCATGAACTACGGCACCATCGATCACCACACCGGGCGTAGACATCACGCCATAGCCCATGATGGATGGCAAATCCTCAATTTTCTCCAGCGTGATCTCCACGCCCTTTTCTTTCGCAACTGCTTCGACCAAAGCGACGGTGTTGCGACAGTTGGCACAGCCGGTGCCGAGTACCTTGATGTTTTTCATGAAACTTCCTTTCGTAGAACTCAAGAGAATGAAATCAGGCCGTAGCCAAGATAGGTCGCATAGCCAAGCAATAGCGCACCGGCCATGCGTGAAAAAAGACGATTAACCAAGCCAGCCCAGCGCGCCCGAGCAAGCCATTGGGCAAAGCCAATGGAGGTGCCGGCGGCCAATAGCAAGGCGCCATGGCCAATCGAATACAGGAACATCAGCAAGGTGCCGAACAGCACATCCTGCTGGTTGCCAATCAGTGCCAGAATGCCGACCATCACCGGTGTGGCACACGGCGCGAAGACGACGCCCGATAGCGCGCCGGTCACCAATGCCCCGAACGCACCTCGCCAATGAAGGTGTGTCGCCTGGCCGCAATGTCCGCCTCCGAAACCGGGCAAGGCACGCCCGGCAAGCAGACTTATCCCTGCCATCAAGGCCAGCCCGATCAAGACCAATTGCCAGACGCCACCGGCAGGCAGAAAGAGTGCCCCCGCCAGCGCAACGGCAAGGCCGACCGCCGTAAATGCCAGGGCCAGCCCCAAAACGAAAGCTGCGGCGTAGAGCATGGCCCGTTGCCGGCTGCCATCGGCGTAGCCGCCAACGTAGCCCACAACCAGCGGCACGGCTGCAACGGTGCATGGCGATACCGACGATGCGACGCCAGCCAGCAATGCCGTCACAGCCGCTACGGCAGGGTAGCCCTGAAGCAGTTCCGATGCTTCAATCATGGCGATGTCGGCAAGCCAAGTTTGGCAATCACCTCGGACTCGGGGAGTTTGCCCATATGCCGTCCGATCTCCCGTCCATCGGCACCGAAGAAAACCTGCGTCGGCATCAACTGAATACGAAATGCCCTTGCTGCATCCCAGTCCTTGCTGATATCGATGACCAGCACATGGGCACGGCCTTGGGTACGCAGCGCCACGCGGTCGAGCACAATTTTCATTTCTCGGCAGGATGCACAACTGGCCGCGCCAAACTCCACGACCGTCGGCAAGCCCGAGGCGGTGGCGTTCTGTACCAGTTTGACGCCGGTCGAAGCGGATACAGCAGGGCCAGAATCGCCGCGAGAAGAAAATGGAAAGACGAGAAGGGATGCCAGCAGGAGCGACAACGAAAGCTTGCTCCGCATTACAGAACCCAATTAAAAACGTATCCAACGAGGAGAATGCCGGTTGCCACCACGCCGGCAAAAGTCGCAATCAAGGTCGGCTTGAGTGCCTTGCGCAGGATGATCATTTCCGGCGCCGACAGCGCAATTACAGCCATCATGAACGCAAGCACGGTGCCCAGTGCCGCACCTTTGCCGATCAGCGCCTCAACGATGGGAATGATGCCGGCTGCGTTGGTATACATCGGCACGCCCAACACGACAGCCGCCGGCACAGCCCACCAGACATCCTTGCCCATGAAGGAGGCCATGAAATCTTCCGGAACAAAGCCGTGGATGCCGGCACCAAGGGCAATGCCCGCCAGAATGTATGGCCAGACCTTGCCGACGATTTCCTTCACATGGTGACGCCCCGCCTGGAAGCGCTCAATCCAGGAAACGGCTTCGTCCGTCGTATGCGCGGTTTGCCCGGACAGAATCTTCTGCACCCAGTCTTCGAGGTGATGCTCCATTTTCAGCTTGCCAATGACCAGCCCCGCCACGATAGCCACCATCAGGCCCATGCCCAGATAAAGTGCGGCGACTTTCCAGCCGAACATGCCGAACAGCAGTACCAGCGCCACTTCATTGACCATCGGCGCCGAAATCAGGAAGGAGAAAGTCACACCGAGCGGTACGCCAGCCGACAAAAAACCGATGAACAGCGGCACGGCTGAGCAGGAGCAAAACGGCGTAACGATACCCAGGCTGGCCGCCAGCACATTGCCAACACCTTCCCGCTTGCCGGAGAGCAGCGCCCGGGTGTGTTCCGGCGCAAAGAAGGTCTGGATGATACCCATGATGAAAACGATGCCGGTCAGCAAGAGCAGTACCTTGGGCGTGTCATACAAGAAGAAATGCACTGCCTCACCGAAATGCGTCTGCCGGGATAGTCCCAGCAGGCTGACCAGCCATTCGGCAAAATCCGAAAGCTGGCTATAGGCAATGAACCAAGCGACGGTGGCAAGGGAAATGCCAAGCAGCCACTGAGCCATTTTGCTGCGATCAGATATTTCGAAGGGAACTGCGCTCATGGTCTTGCTCCGGGTTTTTCTTGAATGATTGGTGTGTATTGAGGCTCAGGCCAAGGAGACGAAGCATTCTCAAAAAAGACGCACATTGGCAGCAACAAGCAGCTGTCTTTTGCATAGCCTCAACCGGAGCCTGTCTGGATAACAGGCCCCGGTCTTTTACTCAGTAACCGGAGCAAGGAATGCAGACAGGCTGCCCGTCTTTGCTGCGGAGATAGCGCTCGAAAACGTATTCGCCACAGGCGCTGCACTTGGCTTTGTTGAAGGAGCCTTTCACCGGTGTGAATTTGAAATCAGGCTTGTCTTCAACCTTGAAAATGAAGTCATCCGATTGCTCATAAACCCAGTTGAGTATTTCGTCACGGGCCTCGGCGGGAATCTGCGATGGCTCCATGCCTTGCTTGCGGAAAGCGAAGAACGGGAACTTGCCCATGGCGTCAATGAATTCCGGTTTCAGCGAGAAACGCACCGCCCCTTTGGCCGGGTGATAAAAAACGGCGGCCAGCTTCCCGTAGAAGGTTTTGGCGATCATCACCTTGCCGTATGTCGCCCCGGTGGCAACCTGAAGACCATCCATCAGGCAGGTTTGCGGGTGGCCTTCGCCCAGTTCAGGGAAGACGAAGAAGCCATGGTCTTTTTCGCGCTCGACGCCCAACTTCTCCATAGCCAGCCGCGCCATTCGGTAGCCGAGCGGCATGAACGGACATTGGTGACCGTGAAACTCGAAAGCCCATGCGGGAGGAATGTATTGGGTGGTCATGATCTTCTCCTGAAAGAACCGATTGGTACTTACGGAGACGATCTATCCGTCAGAAAGACGCACCTCTATAAAAACAAATACCGGAATAGAGACAAACCGGACTCGACTGCATCAACGTGCTTTGAACTGAATCGTTTGTTCTGCAAGCATGTTTTCTGGCTGAAAGGTCACATGCTCAATACCCTGCTTGCCGGCCACCGCCGTCAGATCCTTGAGCGCCTGTGGCCAGTCATTCAGGTTTTCAAGGCGGACATGGGCTGACAAGGCCAGACGCTCGGCGGCAATGGGCCAGACATGCAAGTCATGCACCTCGCGAACGCCCGATACCCCGGCCAGGGCCAGACCGACCTGCTCGATATCGATGGCGAAGGGCACGCCGTCCAGCGTGGCGTGCAAGGCTTCGCGCAGCAGACGTACGCTGGAGGCGAGGATCAGGCCACCGATCAGGATCGACAGCAGCGGGTCAATCGGCGTCCAGCCGGTGAACCAGATCACCGCACCGGCGACGATAGCGGCCACCGAGCCGAGAGCATCACCCATGACGTGCAGCAAGGCAGCACGGACATTCAGGTTGCGTTCGCCACGGGAAAGTACCCAGGCGACGACAAGATTGATCAGCAACCCGACCACCGCAACGACACTGACGGTAGCGCCATCGATACTGCCTGGGCTTTGCAAGCGCTGCCACGCCTCGCTGGCGATCATGAATACGACCACCAGCATGGACACTGCATTGACCAAGGCAGCCAGCAGTTCGGCGCGCCCCAGGCCATAGGTGTGCCGCCGGCTGGGCGGGCGCGCCGCCAACCACGCCGCCAGGGCAGAAATACCGAGAGAGGCGCCATCGGTCACCATGTGACCGGCATCGGCCAACAGGGCCAGGGAACCCGAGCGCCAGCCGGCAATCAGTTCCACCACAGAGAAACCGAGGGTCAGGGCCAATGCCAAAAGCAGGGTTTTGCCCGCCGCCGAGTGCGTGTGGGCGTGATTGTGCTCATGTGCTGACTCGTGTTCATGCGCCGGTTCATGGTCGTGATCGTGTTCGCTCATAGCAATCCCCAGGCAGTTTTGATGGCAACCGCCAGCAACACCAGTGCGATGATGCGCTTGAGCTGGTCGGCCCGCAGTTTTTCGGTAGCCAGCCAGGCACCAAGTCCTGCTCCGGCCGTGGTCGCCAAGGCGGTAGTGCCGAGCAAGGCAGTTCCGAGTTCAGCGATCTGAACATGAGCCAGAAACCCGGCCAGCGAGGCAAAAATCACCACGAAGGAAGCGCTTGCCGAAGCCCGCTTCGGTTCGAGACCCGCAGCAACCAAGGCAGGCACGATGATGTTGCCGCCACCGACTCCCAGTAAGCCGCCGACGAACCCAGCTGCTGCACCAACGGGCAGTCCAAGCAACAGGCCATTTTTCATCGAGTCGCCCATGGTGCGCGGCTTCGGCCGATAAAACAGCATCATCGAACAAGCAAAAAGCAGGAAGGCGACGAACAGCCAGAGCAGCAGCTTGCGATCCAGCACACCACCGACATGCACGCCGATCGGCGATGCGATGACAGCAATCAACAGCATCGGCACCACCATGCGCCACTCAACCAGTCCCTTGCGAATGAAAGTGAACGAAGCGATGGACATGGCGATCGCGTTGAGAAGCAAGGCTGTTGCCATCGCCGAGTGCAGTTCGACGCCGAGCGCGAGAAATACCGGAATCAGCACGAACGCCGCCCCGACCCCGGCCATGGAAAGCACGGTGGTCAGTACAAAAGTCACAAGGGCGGCAATGGCGAGCATCAGAAATCAGCCTTTCGTTTTTGTCGATTTTTTGCTGTTGACCGTAGCAATCTGTTATTCCTTGCCTTGAAGACGAAAGTATCGGCAAAAAGATGCAACTCAGGCACCTAAAAATCCCCATTGGCCGATTTGCATTGACGGGCATAGCAATTGCTGACAATTTCAGTAGGCCATTCAATTTGTCGGATACCAAACATGACTTTCACCAAACCGCTCTTTGCCTTGCTTCTTGGTTTTATCTGCTTCTCTGCGCACGCCGAAAAAATCACGGTTGCCGCAGCCGCCGATCTCAAGTTTGCGATGGATGAACTCACGCAAGCTTTCAACAAGGCAAATTCGACGGACAAGGTGGAAGTGACCTATGGTTCTTCAGGCAAATTCCATACGCAAATACAACAAGGCGCGCCTTACGACATGTTCTTTTCGGCCGACATAGCTTTCCCCAAAGAACTGGTGAAAGCAGGAATGGCATCGTCGGAGGTCATTCCCTACGCAATCGGACGTATTGTGCTGTGGAGCGCCACCCAGGATGCCAGCAAAATGACCTTGGCCAGCCTGGCCGACCCAAAGATTACGCGGATTGCAATAGCCAACCCCAAGCACGCTCCATACGGCAAACGGGCTGAAGAGGCTTTGCGCGCTGCCGGGCTATGGGAGGTTGTCCAGCCCAAGTTGGTCTACGGGGAGAACATCAGCCAGACCGCACAGTTTGCGCTAACCGGGAACGCTCAGGTTAGCGTGATTGCGTTGTCCTTGGCTGTTCATCCGGAACTTTCCGAAAAAGGTGGCTACTGGCTGATTCCCGACAACCTTTACCAACGCTTGGAACAGGGGTTTGTCATCACGAAGCGTGCGGAAAATAGCCCGCTGGCCAAACGGTTTGCTGAGTACGTTTCTTCGAAGCCAGCGCGTTCTGTAATGACAAAATTCGGGTTTGTATTGCCTGATGACGGCGTTCGAAAATAGTTACTGGCATTTGATTCATTTCCTGATCGTGATCGACTGAAAGTCATCCTGCTGCTAGAATCCGCACCAAGGAGATGGCATTCCTCCTACTGAACCGCCCTTAGGGCTGATGATGCCTACATGGTTCCTGGTAATCGGGAAGATGTAGGCATTCGTCCATATCCTCTCTGTATGTCCAGGTTTGCGTAAAGAACTTATTGGACATGCATGAAACCCTCAAAGCGTCCCGAACAGATTGACCTGTTGCCCTATCTGGGCAAGTGGATTTTGTTGTCCACGGCTGTCGCAGCCTTGGCCGGCTCGGCATCGGCTTTCTTTCTTCTCTCACTCGACTGGGCGACTGAAACCCGCAACACGCATCGTTGGCTCATCTGGCTGCTGCCGCTAGCGGGGTTCGGCGTCGGCTGGCTCTATCTAAAGTTTGGCCAGCACGTCGAAGCGGGCAACAATCTCCTCATCGACGAAATCCATGATCCCAAGAAGGTGGTGCCGCTACGCATGGCGCCGCTGGTTCTGGGCGGCACGGTCATTTCGCATCTGTTCGGGGCCTCGGTAGGCCGCGAAGGGACGGCTGTCCAGATGGGCGGCGCGTTGGCCGACCAGTTCACTCACCTCTTCAAATTGAAGCATGAAGACCGCCGCATCATCCTGATGGCAGGTATCAGTGCGGGTTTCTCGTCGGTGTTCGGTACACCGTTGGCGGGAGCTGTTTGGGGCCTTGAGGTATTGGCTATCGGCCGGCTTCGCTACGACGCACTGCTCGCCTGTACGGTCTCGGCGATTGTGGCCGACCAGGTTTGTAGCTTCTGGGGTGTTCACCACACCCACTACCTGATTCCGGAAATCCCACGCATCACCGCCTGGGGGCTCTGCGCCATGGTGTTGGCCGGCATCGTCTTCGGGCTGGCAGGCAAGGTGTTTGCCGATGCCACCCATGCGCTCGGCGGATGGGTGAAGAAGACCGTCAGCTATGGACCGCTGCGTCCTTTGCTGGGTGGTGCGATTCTGGCCGGAGTCGTCATGTATTTCACAGCAGACCGTTACATCGGCCTAGGCATCCCGGTCATTGTCGAGGCCTTTGAGAAACCGCTGCCTGCTTACGATTTTCTCGGAAAGATGGCCTTCACGGTGTTCTCCCTTGGTTTTGGCTTCAAGGGTGGCGAGGTAACGCCTCTGTTTTATATCGGCGCCACGCTGGGCAATGCCTTGGCCCCACTTCTGAACTTGCCGTTTCCCCTCTTGGCAGGGATTGGCTTTGTAGCGGTCTTCGCTGGCGCGGCCAATACGCCGATTGCCTCGACCCTGATGGCGATGGAGTTGTTCGGGGCTGAAGTCGGCGTCTACGCCAGTATCGCCTGCGTCATCAGCTATCTGTTTTCCGGGCACACCGGCATCTACCGCTCACAGCGGGTTGGCCATGCAAAACACGTGCATGCACCGGAAGGTATGAAGCTGGGAGAACTACTCCCCGCCTATCACAAGCAACGACACGCAGAAGCAGCCCAGCAGGCTGTAGAGGCCAAAACCAAGGAAGAACAATCATGAACGACCTGACCGCCCTTCGTCTTTATTTTCCCCAGGCGGCACGTGCCAAGCCGACCAGTTTCTGGCATCGCCTGACGGCGCCGGCCTTGAGCCATCGTCTCCTAACTGCTGCCAAACGTGCCGGCATCCAGCAAGCACTGCTGCACCGAGTCCATGCCGGCTATTTGCCAGGACACAAAATGAGTCATCACCACATCGAGAGTGCCCCCGCCCAACACCCGTTGTGCATCGAGCTCATCGACGCGGAAGCGCGCTTGCGTGACTTCCTCCGTCAGCACGCCGACGAATTGCATCATGTTCGTGCCATTTTCTTCCGATGCGAGCTTGCTGCCTGAAAGAGCGCATAACGCCATAGGAGGTGAGTATGTGGAAACCCATTCTGGCCATTTCTTTGGGAGCTGCGCTAGGTGCCTTGTTGCGTTGGCAATTGGGTATCCGGATGAACAGCATCTTGCCCGGAATGCCTCCGGGCACCCTGGCTGCCAATCTGATTGGGGGATTTATCGTTGGCCTAGCAATTGCCTATTTTGCCCAGAGCCCGACACTCCCACCTGAATGGCGATTGTTCGTTATCACGGGTTTCTGTGGTGGCTTGACGACCTTTTCCACATTTTCAGCCGAGGTTGTTACTCTGCTTCAAGCGGGCCAAATGGCGTGGGCAGTGGGCACCATGGGCATTCATCTGTGCGGTTCGCTTCTGAGTACCTTCGCGGGCTTGGTTCTGGGACAGGTCGTAAAAAATTTCTGAGGAGACTGAAATGAAAGGCTACCAAGTCACTTTCTTCACCCAACAAGATAGGCATCATGCCCACAAGCCGGTTTCAGAATGGTTGATGCTCACGGCTAGGGAGTTGGGTATCCGGGGAGCCACCATCGTTGCTGCCAGCGAGGGGTTTGGCCATGACCGTCGTATTCACTCGGCTCATTTTTTTGAGCTCGCCGACCAACCGCAAGAGGTCATCATGGCGGTGACTGAGGAGGAGCTACTGCGCCTGTTCGAGGTGATTGAGCGAGAAGGTGTTCACGTTTTTTATGCTCGGACTGAGGTCGAATTTGGTGTGCTCGGCGAGCCAACGCAGTAATAGGGAAACAAAGTCACACAGATGCTTACTACCATTCAACAGCTCCCCAGAACGGTCTGGCTGATAGGTCTCATTAGCTTGGTCAACGATAGCTCCAGCGAGATGCTGTATCCGCTGATTCCGCTCTATCTCTCATCGGTACTGATGGCGGGACCGCGAGCGCTGGGCATCATCGAGGGGATTGCTGAAGCCACGGCCAGCCTGCTCAAACTGTTCTCCGGGGTCGTGGTTGACCGAACCCGGCATTCCAAGCCTTGGGTTGTCGTCGGCTATGGGCTGGCTGCTTTTGGAAGGCCGCTGATTGCCTTCGTCACGAGTTGGCCTGGGCTGATGCTCATCCGTTTCGCCGACCGGATTGGCAAAGGGTTGCGCTCATCGCCCCGTGACGCGCTGTTGGCCGGCAGTGTTGCTGCCGAGCAGCGCGGAGTGGCATTCGGTATTCATCGCGCCATGGACAATGCCGGTGCCGTGGTCGGTCCGCTCATCGCTTCGGCGCTGCTGGCAACGGGCATGTCATTGCATGACATCTTCCTCTGGTCGGTCGTGCCGGCCTTGCTGTGTGTGGGCTTGGCGCTCTCCATTCACGAACCCCGCGACAGCCACCCGGTTTCCAGCAAGCCGTTTCAGTGGAACCTGCGCGATATGCCCGATTCGTTCAAGCGTTATCTGGTCGTGGTGGCCATTTTCACGCTGGGCAACTCTTCCAACATGTTCCTGCTCTTGCGTGCCAAGGAACTGGGGGTGTCAGAGGCTAGTGTTCCGCTACTCTGGGCAGCGGTTTCTTTGGTGGCGATGCTGTTCTCCACGCCGCTCTCAGGACTGTCGGACAAGGTGGGCCGTGTTCCGCTGCTCCTGGGTGGCTATGTCGCCTATGGGCTGTTCTACGCCGGACTCGGCCTGATGGCGCACGATGGCCCCATCCTGCTTGCCCTGTTCGGTTTCTATGGCCTCTTCATGGCGGCCACGGAGGGTGTCGAGAAAGCACTGGTAGCCGATATTGCGCCACCAGCACTGCGGGGCACGGCTTTTGGCTGGTTTAATCTGACCGCCGGGATATTCCTGCTCCCCGCTTCTGTCGTCTTCGGCTGGCTGTATCAGGCATTCTCCCCGTTGGTTGCGTTTGGGTTTTCCGCCGGATGCTCACTGACGGCCGCAGTGCTGCTTTGGGGCTGGGCATTTACTCGGAAACTGAGAGAAGTCTAGGTGTCAATGCACGTCGCTACCATACAAGCGAATCGATATTCGGCCATTCATCAGCCAGCATGTTTCCCTTCGTCCAGCATATCGGCCGAAAGCAAGATGACCTCGATCTCTTCGGTAATCTCCTCCTGGTGCTGAATGTTGTAAGTCAGTTTTAGGCGGGCACTGTCTTCATCCAGGCGCTGCAGGGCGCTGTCCATATGCACTTGCCGTTGGCGGTTCTCTGCCATCAGCGAGCTGTAGAGTACCTCGTTGAGCACGGCATGCAGGTAATGCCCGGTCAGGCCGCGCAGGAAGGCTTCAGGCGGCAGATTCAGTTCGGCGGGATAGGGATGACTGTGTTCGGGCGGTGGCAAATCGCGCAGGGGCAACAGACGGCGCAGGCGAATATCGTTGGTCGCTGCGCAGTGGTAGAGGACCGAAAGGCCGAAACCGGCCAATGCGGGCTGGGCCAGCAGGCGGCTCAACTCTTTGGTCAATCGCAGCAGGACAGCAGGCACCTCGTCGGCGACTGTGGCACCCGGCAGCGCAAACTCGACACAATCCCGCTCACCGATACGGCTGGCCAATCGCCGGCCGACAACCAGCCAGCGCAGTGGCGCGCTTTTTTGCTGGCAGAGCAGCTCCATCCGGCTCAATAGCGCTTCATTGAAATCGCCGCAAAACCCCTGTTCCGAACCAATAAGGATGTAGACTGTTGCTGCGCATTGAAAACTGACCCCTTTTCGAGGGTTATGCGCACTGAAA
>CAZDRS010000011.1:0-30278 GCA_964507585.1 uncultured Dechloromonas sp. | reverse complement strand
CGGCCAGACCGGCCCGCGCGTCGGCAGCTTCGATGCCGGCCTCGGCGCCGGCCTGATGGCACGCACCATCGGCATGAAGCGTGCCAAGGAAATCTGGCTGCTTTGCCGCCAGTACGACGCCGCCACCGCCCTCGACTGGGGTCTGGTCAACGCGGTGGTGCCGGTCGAACGACTGGAGGCCGAAACGGTGAACTGGTGCCGCGACATGCTCAAGCTGTCACCGATGGCGCTACGCATGATCAAGGCCGGCTTCAACGCCGACACCGACGGCCTGGCTGGCATACAGGAACTGGCCGGCAACGCCACCGGCCTGTTCTACATGAGCGATGAAGGCCAGGAAGGCCGCAACGCCTGGCTGGAGCGCCGCCCCCCCGATTTCGGCAAGTACCGCAAGCGGCCGTGAAAATCGTTGCCGCCGACTGGCTGCCCTACGCCCTGCGCCTCAAACGCCCATGGCAGGCCGGCTGCGGCGCACTAAACGAGCTGCACGGCAGCTTGTTGCGGCTACGCACGGCAGATGGCCTGACCGGCTGGGGCGACGCCGCCCCGCTACCGGAATTCGGCATCACCGAGCCGGCAGCACGGGCTTTTGCCGAAGAATGCGCCCACCTCGACCTGCTCGCCCAGCAGGCCGGCTTGCCCCTTGGTCAATGGCTGAGCGGTAACGCGCCGATTGGTGAATTGGCGATCAATGCCAACCTTGGAACCCTGGCTGCACTGGAACCGGAGATGCTCGCCACGGCTGCCAGCCAAGGGTTTTCGGTGGTAAAGCTGAAAGTTGGCCAGACACCGGTGCAGCACGAAATTGCGCTGCTCCGCCAGAAGCTTTTGGCTGCTCCAGTACGCGTTCGCCTCGATGCCAACCGCGGCTGGAGCATGACCGATGCCGCCGACTTCATCGTGCAATGCGCCGGGCTGCCTATCGAAGGGCTGGAAGAACCGCTGGCTGAACCGGATACCCAATCGCTGGCCGAACTGCAGTCGCGGTGCGACTTTCCATTGGCCATCGACGAATCGACCGCCCTGATCGACGACGCTTTCTTCCGCCATCCACCGGTTCGCCGCCTGGTCATCAAGCCAGCCCGCGAAGGCGGCCTGCTAACAAGCATCGAACGCGCCCTGCGCGCCAAGGCCTCCGGCCTGGAAGTCATCGTCACCACCAGCCTGGAGAGCGCCTGCGGCCTGCTGGCCTGCGCCCATCTGGCGGCTGCGATTGCACCTGATGCGATTCACGGCCTGGGCACGGCAGACTGGTTTGCCGACGATACCGGCTTGCCGCCAGCGGTTGCAGCCGGCCGGCTGCGGCTCCCTGGCGCATCCGGCCTGGGTTTTCAGCCGATTGCCCAATAAGACAGCTTAACGGCTATGCCCGGCGCAAGGCCATATGCGCCGCGATCATGCCCTGTACCTGCGCCTCCATGCCCTGCCCGCGCTGGCAACCGAACAACAGGTGCAACAAGCCGCTGGTGAAGGCCCAGGTATCCCGTGCCGCATCGGCCGGTTCGATACCGGCACGCAGCAATCCGCGCTCGGCCGCCAGACGGTACATGCGCTCGATCTTGTTCAGGAAATTGAGGGCCGGACGACCGACCTCCTGCTCGATGCTGGCGAATTCGCCGACATACTCGCAACGTGAAATGAAAATCTCGAAGACCTCGCGCACGACCTGGCAATCCTCCAGCACGCGGAAGAACTCGCCGATTGAATTCTCGATGGCATCGAGCGGATTGGCGTAGGCGTCGGAATACAGCACGGCATCGGTGCGTTCGATCATTGGCGCGAAGACATCCTCGCGCATGGCGAAGAACAACTCGGCCTTGTCCTTGAAATGCCAATAGACGGCACCGCGCGTCACACCGGCGGCTTGCGCGATCTTGTCGAGCGACGAGCGGCTGACGCCGCATTCGTGAAAGACGCGGCGGGCGGCCTCGATCAAATCCTTGCGGGTCTGCTCCGCTTCTTCCTTGGTTCTGCGTACCACTTTCTCTCCTTGGAACGTTTGTGGCGTTCCTTATTCCAACCGGCTCGGCCGGCCATTTGCTACACCGCTTTGTAACGCTCGGTTACAAAAAACGATTTTACATACATCCATGAATGTTTATAATCCATCTCAGCCATATTATCAAGGAGAAAAGCGTGTCCCCGACTTCACTATTCCGTCGCCCGGCACTGGCTGTCGCTGTTTCCACCCTGGTCGCCGGCGCGCTGCTGAGCGGCTGCTCGAATGACAAGCAGGCCGGCGGCCCGCCGAAGCAAGGCCCGATGCCGGTTACCGTGATCGAGATGCAGGCGCAAAAGGTACCGACCAGCATCGAGATCATGGCGCAGACCGAAGGCGCCCGCGAAACCGAGGTACGCGCCCGGGTCGGCGGCATCCTGGTCAAGCGCCTGTACCAGGAAGGCGATACGGTAAAGGCCGGCCAACCGCTGTTCCAGATCGACCGCGCACCGTATGAAATCGCCTTGGCCGAAGCCAAGGCCAAGGCCGAGCAGACCGCGCGCGAAGCCAACCGCCTGAAAGGTCTGGCCGATGCCAAGGCCATCGCCCAGAAGGACTACGACGATGCCGTGTCGGCCAATGCCATGGCCCAGGCCACCCTGCGTCAGGCCGAACTGAACCTGTCGTGGACGCTCGTTACTGCGCCGGTAGCCGGCACCACCGGCCGCGCCATCAAGTCGGACGGCAACCTGATTTCGACCGCCGACAGCCTGCTCACCTCGATTTACCAGACCAACCCGATCTGGGTGCGCTTCAGCCTCGGCGAAAGCGACCTGGCCAAGTTCCCCGGCGGCCGCATGACGCAGAAGGACATCAAGGGTGTCGAACTGGTCATGGCCGATGGCCAGACTTACGAGAAGCGCGGCAAGCTGAATTTCCTCGCCACCAATATCGACACCACGCTCGGCACCCAGGCTTTGCGCGCCGAGTTCGACAATGCCGGCGGCCAGTTGCTGCCCGGCCAGTTCGTCCGCGTCCGCATCCTGACCGGCGAGCGCGATGGCGTTTTCCTGGTACCGCAATCGGCCGTGCTGCAGACCGAGCAAGGTACGCTGGTGATGACCGCCGGCCCCGAAAACAAGGTTGCCCCCCGCCCGGTCAAGGCCGGCGAATGGTACGGCAAGGACTGGGTCATCCTCGGCGGCCTCAATGCCGGCGACAAGGTGATCGTGGACAACCTGATCAAGCTGCGCCCGGGCGCCCCGGTCGACCCGCATCCGCCGGCCGTCCCGGGTGCCCAGCAGGCTGGCGACAAGCCACAAGGCATGAGCGGGATGTCGGGCATGTCGGCGACGAGCCAGCGCCACCAGTAAGGATCAGCCATGGCAAAGTTCTTCATCAACCGGCCGATCTTCGCGTCGGTCATCTCGATCATCATCGTCATTGCCGGCCTGGTTGCCTCGCAAGTGCTGCCTATTGCGCAGTATCCGCAGATTGCGCCGCCGACGGTGCTGATCACCGCCACCTACCCGGGTGCCTCGGCTGAAACCCTGGCCAAGACCGTCGCTGCCCCGATCGAGGAGCAGCTGAACGGCGTCGAGAACATGGTCTATTTCACGTCCTCGGCCAGCGCCAACGGGTCAGTGACCATCACGGCCACCTTCGAAGTCGGCACCAACGTCGACATGGCGGCCGTTAACGTCAATAACCGCGTCAAGGCCGCCGAGCCGCGCCTGCCGGAAACGGTGCGGCGCAATGGCGTCATCGTCCAGAAGCGCTCCAACGACATCCTGCAGGTCGTCGCGTTGAAATCGGAAGGCGGCAAGTACCCGACGCTGTACCTGTCCAATTACGCCAGCCTGAATATCGTCGACGAACTGAAACGCCTGAAGGGTGTGGGTGATGTCACCATTTTCGGCGCCCAGGACTACTCGATGCGCGTCTGGCTGAAACCGGATCGCATGGCCCAGCTGGGCCTGACGACAACCGAGGTAGCCAACGCCATTACCGCCCAGAACGCCCAGAACGCGGCCGGCAAGATCGGCCAGGAACCGGCGCCGAACGACCAGCAACTGGTCTATACGGTAACCGCCAAGGGCCGCCTGCTCAGCGAGGAGGAATTCGGCAACATCGTCATCCGCGCCAGCGGCCCGGGCGGCCTGTTGCGCCTGAAGGATGTCGCCCGCATCGAACTAGGCGCCTATAGCTACGACCAGCGCGTGACGCTGGACGGCCAGCCGACCATCGCCATGGGTGTTTTCCTGCAGACTGGCGCCAACGCCCTGGAAGTGGCCGACCTGGTCAAGGCCAAGATGGCCCAGCTGAAAGGCAAGTTCCCCGAGGCGATGGATTACGTCATCCCGTTCGACACCACCCGCTTCGTCTCCGCCTCGATCAAGGAAGTTGTCCATACCCTGATCGAAGCCATGGTACTGGTGCTGGCCGTCGTCTTCATCTTTCTGCAGAGCTGGCGCGCCACGCTGATCCCGATGGTCGCCGTGCCGATCTCGCTGATCGGCACCTTCGCCGGCCTGTGGCTGTTCGGCTTCTCGATCAACACGCTGACGCTGTTCGCCATGGTGCTGGCCATCGGTATCGTCGTCGATGACGCCATCGTCGTGCTGGAAAACGTCGAGCGCCTGATGGCCGAGGAAAAGCTGCCACCCAAGCAGGCCGCCATCAAGGCCATGCAGCAGGTGACCGGCGCGCTGATCGCCATCGTGCTGGTGCTCTGTGCCGTGTTCATTCCCGTCGCCTTCCTCGGCGGCATTGCCGGCCAGCTGTACAAGCAGTTCGCCGTCACCGTGGCCGTGGCCGTGGTGCTCTCCGGCGTCGTCGCGCTGACCCTGACGCCGGCCCTCTGCGCCCTGCTGCTCAAGGCCCAGCACACCGAGAACAAGCTGTTCGCACCGTTCAACCGCATGTTCGAGCGCCTGACCGACAACTACACCAAGGCCGTCGGCTTCACGCTCAAGCACGGTATCGTCGGCGCCTTGGTCTTTGCGTTGATCATCGGCGCCACCGCCCTCTTCTTCCGCGTCATCCCGGGCAGCTTCGTGCCGGCGGAAGACCAGGGCTACCTGATTTCGGCGCTGATGCTGCCGGATGGCGCCACGCTGAAGCGTACCGAGACGAGCGGCGAAGGCATGCGCCAGATGATCGCCAAGGATGAAGCGGTCAAGCACACCTTCATCGTTTCCGGCTTCGACCTGATCGGCGGTGGCAACAAGCCCAACGCCGGCACCATGTTCATTCCGCTCAAGGACTGGTCGGAACGGCAGGGCAAGGCACAGGATCTGGCCGGCAAGTTCATGGGCTTCGGCATGATGCAGCCGGACGGCATGGGCCTCGTCTTCAACCCGCCCCCGATCATGGGTCTGGGCACGGCCGGCGGTTTCGAGGTCTATGTGCAGAACCGGGTCGATGGCGATGCAAAGAAACTCAACGAGGTAACGCAGGCCTTCATGGCCGAGCTGCAGAAACACCCGGAATTCACCCGAATCTCGACCTTCTTCCGCCCGACCGTGCCACAGTTGTTCGTCGAGGTCGACGAGCAGAAGGCGCTGGCCCTCGGCCTGCCCATCGCCGACATCTACTCGACGCTGCAAAGCACGATGGGCGCCCTGTACGTCAACGACTTCAACAAGGCCGGTCGCGTCTATCGCGTGCAGTTGCAGGCCGAAGCCAACTACCGCATGAAGGCTGACGACATCGGCAAGGTCTATGTGCGCAGCACGACGACCAACGCCATGATCCCGCTGTCGGCCGTCAGCAAGGTGAAGAACGTCGTCGGCCCGGAACAGGTCGAGCGCTTCAACGGCTTCATCGCCGCCAAGGTGATGGGCGACTCGAAGCCCGGCATCAGCTCCGGCGATGCCATCCGGATCGTCGAGGAAGTTGCCGACGCAACCCTCCCCGACGGCTACGGCATCGCCTGGACTGGCCAGGCCTTCCAGGAAAAGCGCACCTCCGGCTCGTCGCTGCAGGCCTTCGGCTTCGCCATCATCATGGTCTTCCTGATCCTGGCTGCCCAGTACGAAAAGTGGTCGCTGCCCATCGCCGTCGTGATGGCCGTGCCCTTCGCGTTGATGGGTGCGCTGACCGCCATCTGGCTGCGCGGCATGCCGAACGACATCTACTTCCAGATCGGCCTCGTCGTGCTGATCGGCCTGGCGTCGAAAAATGCCATCCTGATCGTCGAATTCGCCGCCCAACAGTACGCCGAAGGCATGAGCGCCGCCCAGGCAGCCATCGAAGCAGCCCGCCTGCGCCTGCGACCGATCATTATGACCTCGCTGGCCTTCGTGCTTGGCGTCTTCCCGCTGGTCAAGGCCACCGGTGCCGGCGCCTCGGCCCGCCAGTCGATGGGTACCGGCGTTTTCGGCGGCATGCTCACCGCCACCTTCATCGCCACGCTGTTCATCCCGCTCTTCTTCAAGTGGCTGGAACGCGGCAAGCAGATCGACCCCTCGCACCTCGACACCACCGAGGAGGAGAACGCATGATTTCCCGTACCCTTTTCCGCCTGACGCCGCTGGCCCTCGCCGTCGCTCTCAGCGGCTGCGCCATCGGCCCCGACTACCTGCGCCCCGCTTCGCTGCTGCCCGGCCTGTTCGGCGACGACAAGCCCGCTGAAAACGTCACAGTCGCCAGGAACCCGGCGATCAACCCGAGCTGGTGGACGTTGTTCAACGATGCCACCCTGGACAATCTCGTCGACCAGGCGCTGAAGAGCAATGCCAGCATGCGGCAGGCCGTCGCCCGCGTCGAGCAGGCCGATGCCCTGGCCCGCCAGGCGGGCGCTTCCTTCTTCCCGGAAATCGACGGCTCGGCCGGCCTCAGCAACACCAAGGCCAGCACCAAATCGGCCACCTATGTCGCCTCGCAGCCGGCTATTCGCCACACGCGAACGGCTGGACTGAGCACCTCGTTCGAGCTCGACGTCTGGGGGCGCGTGCGCCGCACCAACGAGGCGGCTCGCGCCACCCTGCTGGCCAGCCAGTATTCGCACGACGCCATTCGCCTGAGCGTCGCCGGCCTGGTCACCGACGCCTACCTTTCCCTGCGTGCCTACGATGCTCAAATCGTCATTACCGGCGAAACGGTCAAGAGCCGCGAAGAAAGCCTCAAGCTGGTCAAGACCCGTGTCGAAGCCGGCCTGGCCTCACCGCTCGACGGCTTCCAGGCCGAAGGTGCGCTGGCAGCTGCCCAGGCCCAACTGGCCGAACAGCGCCGCCTGCGCAGCCTGGCCGAGCATCAACTCGCCCTGCTCACCGGCAATCCGGAGTTGAAGATTGCCGCTGGCGACCTCAAGCAATTGCCGCTGCTGCCCCAGCCGCCGGCCGGCCTGCCCTCCGATCTGATCGAAGGTCGCCCGGACGTCAAACAGGCCGAGCAGGAACTGATCGCTGCCAATGCCGGCATCGGTATCGCCAAGGCCGGCTATTTCCCGAAATTCACGCTGACCGGCAGCCTCGGCAGCGAAAGCAAGGTGCTCTCCGATCTCTTCAGCGCCGGCTCGGGAACCTGGTCACTCGGCCTTTCCGCCCTGATGCCGATCCTCGATTTCGGTCGTACGTCGGCCCTCGTCGACCAAGCCAAGGCACTCAACCAGCAATCGTTGATCGCCTGGCAGAACAGCCTGCAAACAGCCTACAAGGAAGTCCGCGACGCCTTGGTCAGCTTGCGTGAATACGGCGAGGAAGAAGCCGCCCAAACCACCCGGGTGGATCGTGCCGAAAAGGCGATGGCCATCTCACGCCTGCGCTATGAAGCGGGCCATGCTGGCTACTTGGAGGTTCTCGATGCCCAGCGCACCCTGAACGACGCCCAACTCAGCGCCATCGCCGTCCGGCAAGCCCGCCTGAGCACGTCGGTCAGCCTGTTCAAGGCACTGGGTGGTGGCTGGAAATCCGACAGCGCAAGCTGATCGGTAGTCGAATCGGGGTTGCTGCTTCCGGCAACCCCGCCAAAGAAAATGGCCGTTTGCACGGCCATTTTTGTTTCTGGATCGACGCCGATCGCATCGCCAAATATTTATTTTTCCGGCTTTTCAGGATTCGCCTGAAAACCGGTGAACATGTTCCGCGTCTGGCTCTGCAGTTGATCCTGCATGGACTGGAACATCTTCTTCGATTGATCCATGTAGGCAGTCATCATGCTTTGCATGGCCGGCTGCTGGAAATTCAGGAACTGGTTCCAGAAATCCGTCTGCAGATGGGTGCTGTCGCCCGCACCGTAAATAGTGCGCGACTGATCCTGCAGCTTCTGCTGGAAATCAACGAAGGTTTTCATGTTGTTTTCCAGGTACTTGCCGAGCATGCCCTGCATCGTGCTGCCGTAGAAACGGATAAAACCGGAAAGCAGCTCGCTGGAGAACATCGGCACGCCACCGGTTTCTTCTTCGAGAATGATCTGGAGCAGGATGCTGCGCGTCAGGTCTTCACCGGTCTTGGCATCGACCACCTTGAAGACTTCGAACTTGAGAACCAGATCCTTGACATCACCGAGGGTGATGTATGCACTCGTCTTGGTATCGTAAAGACGACGGTTGGGGTATTTCTTGATCAGGCGTACCGATTCCGACATGCTGCGATCCTCAAAACGTTAGTTTGTGTGCAGCGCAACATTATAGCGAAAAAAATGGGCACCCGGAGGCGCCCATTGTGTGTTGCGATGCAAAATTTCAGCGAGATTTCATGCTGAAATCAACACCAACGTTTAGCTTACTGGTAGTACAGACCGCCGTTAACGTTGATGGTGGCGCCGGTGGTGAAGCCGGACAGCTCGTCGGACAGGTAAGCACAGGCGAAGCCAATTTCTTCCGGCTTGGCCAGACGCTTCATCGGGACGGAAGCAACGATGGTTTCCAGCACTTCCGGCTTGATGGCCATGACCATCTTGGTGGCAACGTAGCCCGGGGCGATGGCGTTAACCGTGACACCCTTGGCGGCCAGTTCGGCGGCCAGGGCCTTGGTGAAGCCGATCACGCCAGCCTTGGCAGCGGAGTAGTTGGTCTGGCCAGCCTGACCCTTGACGCCGTTGACGGAGGAGATGTTGACGATACGACCCCAGCCGCGGTCGGCCATCTTGGCGGAAACCTGCTTGGTCATGTTGAACAGGGAGGTCAGGTTGGTGGCGATAACGGCATCCCAACCATCCTTTTCCAGCTTGGCGAACATGCGGTCGCGGGTGATGCCGGCGTTGTTGATCAGGATGTCGACCTGACCGCAAGCGGCTTCGGCTTCGGCAACCATTTTCTGGCAGTCTTCCAGAACGGAAACGTCACCGGCAACGCAGACGAAGTCGTTGAAACCGGCGGCGGCCTGTTCCTTCAGCCACTCTTCCTTGTTGTCGAATTGCGGGTGATAGGCAGCAACCACCTTGTGACCGGCCTTGGCCAGTTGTTGGCAGATGGCGGTTCCCAGGCCACCCATGGCACCGGTAACGAGAGCAACGCGTTGCGTCATAATTTTTCCTTCCTTGTTAAATAGAGCGGGGTAAAAAGTACGCCGGTCAGAACATGTGCTGACCGCCGTTGATGGAAATATTGGCCCCGGTCACGAACGCCGCTTCATCGGAAGCGAGGTAGGCAACGAGACCGGCGATTTCTTCCGGCTTGCCCAGACGATTGACCGGAATCTGCGGCAGGATCTTCGAGTCGAGGATTTCCTGCGGAATGGCGGTAACCATCTTGGTGCCGATGTAGCCCGGGGAAATGGTGTTAACCGTCACGCCCTGCTTGGCCACTTCGAGAGCCAGCGCCTTGGTAAAGCCGTGCATGCCGGCCTTGGCTGCTGAGTAGTTGGTCTGGCCAAAGGCACCCTTCTGGCCATTGACTGACGAAACGTTGATGATACGGCCCCACTTGCGCTCGACCATACCATCCATGACCTGCTTGGTCATGTTGAAAACGGAATCGAGATTGGTGTTCATCACCGCATCCCAATCAGCCTTGGTCATTTTCTTGAAGGTCATGTCGCGGGTAATACCGGCGTTGTTGACCAGCACATCGACCGGCCCAACTTCCTGCGTCACCGTATCGACGCAGGCCTTGGCCGAATCGAAATCAGTCACGTCACACGGGTAGGCCTTGAAACCGTAACCCATGTTGTTCATGTTCTTCAGCCAATCGGCCACCTTGGCATTGCCAGGCGAATAGGTCGTGACAACCTTGTAGCCCAAGGCCGCCATCTTGATGCAAATGGCCTCTCCAAGGCCGCCCATACCGCCGGTGATCAGTGCAACTCGCGACATTTTTATCTCCTAGGGAAGTTTTATACCGCGCGTTCCTTGACGTAACGTCCGGGTGCCGGCTCGATGGCCTTGTATTTGGTATTACCCGGTTTGCGCGGTGCCCGCTGTTCTCCTGACAACGGTTTCAGCCAGTTGGCCCAATCCAGCCACCAGCTTCCCTTCCTCTCCTCTGCCATGGCCAGCCAGCCCTCAGCATCGGTTTTCACATCTTCATTTACCCAATAGCTGCGCTTGTTCTTGCTGGCCGGGTTGATCACCCCGGCAATGTGACCGGAGGCTCCAAGCACGAAACGAACGTTGCCGCTCAAAATACGCGTACTTTGATAGGCGGACTGCCACGGCACGATATGGTCTTCGCGCGTTGCCAGCAGATAAACCGGCATATCGAGTTGCCCCAGATCGACTTTCTGGCCGCACATGGCCAGCTTGTTCGGAACGCACAGGCTGTTTTCGAGGTACATGTTGCGCATGTACCAAGCGGCAAACGGCCCAGGCAGATTGGTCGAATCGGAGTTCCAGTACAAGAGGTCGAAGGCTTGCGGTTTCTGGCCCTTCAGGTAGTTGCCGGTGACGTAGTTCCAGACCAGGTCGTTGGCACGCATGAAGGAGAAGGTGTTCTGCAGGTCACGTGCCGGTAGCAGACCGCCTTTGCCGATCGTCGCTTCGCGGGCTGCAACACCCTGCTCGTCGATAAACAGGCCGATTTCGCCGGTATCGGAAAAATCGAGCAGCGTGGTCAGCAGGGTCAGCGAGGCAGCAGGGTTTTCGCCACGCGCCTTGAGTACGGCCAGTGCCGAGGTGACGATGGTGCCGCCGACGCAAAACCCGAGAACGTTGAGTTGCTTGACCTTGGTAATCTCCTGAACCACGCGCAGCGCAGCGATCGGGCCGTTTTCGAGATAGTCGTCCCAGCCCAGGTTGCCCTGCTCTTCCTTCGGATTGCGCCAGGACACGAGAAACACGGTGTTGCCCTGCTCGACGGCATAGCGCACCAGTGAATTTTCCGGCTGCAAGTCCATGATGTAGAACTTGTTGATGCAAGGCGGCACCATGAGCAGCGGCCGCGTACCGACCTTGGCGGTGAGCGGTGTGTACTGGATCAACTGCATCACTTCATTTTCGAAGACGACCGCGCCTTCGGTCGTCGCGACATTCTTGCCCAGTTCGAAAACCGATTCGTCGGTCATCGAAATGCGCCCCTTCTCAAAATCCTTGATCAGGTTGTTGATGCCGTCGGTAATGCTCTGGCCCTTGGTTTCGATGGCCAGCTTGATGAATTCGGGATTGGTCGCCGCAAAGTTGGAGGGCGCCATGGCATCGGCCATCTGGCGCGCCAGGAAGCGCATGCGCTCCTTGGCCTTGTCATCCTGCGCCGGAATGACCTCGACCATTTCCTTCAGGTACTTCGTATTGAGCAGGTACGCCTGGTGCAGGTAATCGTAGATCGGGCTTTCCTTCCACTCTGGCGCCGAAAAGCGGCGGTCGCCGGACTCTGGGGCTACCTGAAAGGCAGGAGCCTGCCCCTGCTGTTTGGCCAGAACCGATTGCCACAGCGACATCTGCTGATCCATGAACTGCTTCTGCAAGGCCGTCAGCGCTTGCGGGTCGGCCACCGGGGCCGGCATGGCGGGTGGCTGACCACCCGACTTGCCGAGGTAATCCATGAACTGCTGCATCATGTTCTGGCCGGCTTGCATGAACTGCGCGGCAGAACCCATGAATGCGTCGTTATTGTTCGATCCCTGAGCCATGGAAAGTCTCGTCTCTGTTTGTTGTCGGGGCTAGAGCTTTTGGATTCTCCATACCCTTTTCGGCGCTGTCAATGGATTTGCATGCATAATTAGAGCGCTCAAAAAGCCTTGGCCGTACATTGTTTCAAACAGGCGCCCCCTTGCAATGATTGTTATGAAAATCCTTACCGCGTTGCCATGTCACTCTCACTGATCATCGTCATCGGCTGGCTTTACGTGACCGTACTGATCGCTGCAAACGAACCGAGCATCGTTGCCGGGATCATTTCGTTTTTGTTCTACGGCGCCCTGCCCTGCGGCCTGATCCTGTACTTTGCCAGCGCGAAGGTACGCCGCGAGCGGCGGCACTTCAGGGAAATGATGGCGGAAAAGAACCGCCAGGACGCCGAAACCTGAAGCCGGAAAACAGCCGTGCCGGCTTAACACCGACCGGCGCGGTGCGTCACTCGCCGACCAGGGCCTGAACCACGGCGATCGACGTGATGCCCATGGCGATCAGCACGACCTGCTGCAACGTGGCCTTGAGTTCGGTGCGCTTGTGCAGGCCGGGAATCAAGTCGGCCACTGCTACGTAGATCATGCTGGCAGCGGCCAGGCCAAGTAGCGAAGGTATCCACTCGGTCAATTCCGACAGGGCGAAATAAGCGAGCATCGCGCCGATCAGCGTTGCCAGGCTGGACAGCAGGTTGAAGGCCAGCGCCTTGAGCTTGCTGTAGCCGGAATGCAGCAGGATCAGGTAATCGCCGACTTCCTGCGGGATTTCATGGGCAATGATGGCCAGCGCAGTGACGATACCCAACTCGGTATTTTCCAGGAAGGCCGCGGCGATCAGGATGCCGTCGACGAAATTGTGGAAGGTGTCGCCCACCAGGATCAACAAGCCGGAACGGCCGTGATCGTGCGCCGGTGCATGCGCCTCATGCGCCTCGCAATGATCGTGGTGACAATGGCGCCAGAGCACGAGCTTTTCGAGCACGAAGAAAACCAGGATGCCGAACAGCACGGTTCCCGCCATTTTGTGCGGATCGCCATGCTCCAGTGCATGCGGCAGGATTTCCAGGAAGGCGGCGCCAAGCAGCGCGCCGATCGCGTAGGAGATCAGGATATTGACCCGATGCACGCCCACCGAGAGGCTCAGTGCGGCAGCGGCGACCACGCTCAGGGCGCCACCGGCCAGCGACACGGCGATGATCCACGAAAAAGTGCTCACGAATTGCTCTTGCTTGAATGAAGGCGCGGATTATACGCCGTCGGCGCCGCCCGTCTGTGCCAGCAGCCAGTTGCGGAAGGCTACGACAGGGGCACGGGTGGCGACGGCGCGGCGCATGACCAGAAAATAGGCAAATGGCGACGGTACCGCGATATCGAAGGGAACGATCAGGCGCCCTGCCGCCAGATCGGCCTCAACCAGCGGACGCAGCGCCAGGGCAACCCCTTGCCCGTCGAGCGCCGCTTCCACGGCCAGCACCGCATTGCCGAAGCGCGGGCCGCGTTCGCTATCGATGCCGCCGACACCCGCTGCCGCCAGCCATTCCCGCCATCCCGGCTGTCGCCCCTCGGTATCGATCGTTTCGTCGTGGATCAGCACATGCCGGGCAAGATCGGACGGCGTGCGCAAGGGCCGCCCCTCCACCGGCAGGCGCGGACTGCACACTGGCACCCAGTCCGGGGCGAGCAGGCGCTCGACGACGCAACCCGGGTAGTGCCCGGTGCCGTAGCGGATGGACAAATCGCTATCCACCGCCCGCGGATCGGAGGCATCGCTATCCACACGCCGCCCACGGCCGCGACGATCCACGCTATCGCTGCTACTCGACAGGCGCAGGCGGATATCCGGGTGGGCGGCGGCGAAAGCGGGCAGGCGTGGCACCAGCCAACGCGTCGCAAAGGATGGCGGTGCCGTCACATTGAGACCACCCGCAGCATGCGCATGCACGCTGCCTACCGCCTCGGCCAGACAGTCGAAACCGGCCCGGATGCCAGGCAACATCGCCTCGCCCTGCGGTGTGATGGCCAGTGCCCGGGTCAGGCGAACGAACAGGCGAACGCCAAGATAGTCCTCCAAGCCCTTGATCTGCTGGCTGATCGCCGCTGGCGTAACGTGCAGCTCCTCGGCGGCGAGCTTGAAACTTAGATGCCGGGCGGCGGCTTCGAAAGCGCGCAAGGAGCCGAGCGGCGGCAGGCGATAGGCCATGGTAACGATTAAGAATTTCTAATTCGTTGGATCATAAAGCCTCGTTTGCCGAGGGGCAAGACGCACCCTATCGTGACGGCCTGCGCTACCGAAAGCGCCGTTCATCGCCCATAGGAAAATCCATGAAAAAATCGCTGATCGCCCTGACCCTGATCACCCTTGCCCTTTCTGCCTGCGGCAAAAAGGAAGAACCGGCCGTCATCCTGCCGCCGCCAGCCAGCACCCCGTCGCTGAACACCACCGATAACCCACCGCCAGCACCGGCCACCGAAGCTCCCCCGACCAATACTGGCACCGAACCCTCGGCAGCTGCCCCGGCGCCAACCACCGATAACAAGTAACGCATCAGTTTTTCTTACGCATCGCTTAACAAGTTCTCGTTCGTCGACGAATTTCGCGCTTGCTACAGTTGTCTCTCTCCCGGGGGCTTCATGCGCTGCTCCTGGATTTGAGCCCGCCTCGTGCGGGCTCTTTTTCTGGGCTTGTCGTGGCGGCCGGTAGACCGGCCCAGCGCAACGTTTGGCGTCCAGCCATCCGCGGAGTCTGCTGTCGATCAACAACCTGACCCGGAGCTTTCGACCATGGACGGTGCCAACCGCATCCTCAACCCCCACCTGCGCAGCAAAGTCATGTCGGCCGCCGAGGCCGCCCTCCTCATTCCGTCCGGCGCCAACGTCGGCATGAGCGGCTTCACCGGCGCCGGCTACCCCAAGGAACTGCCGACCGCGCTGGCCAAGCGCATCCTTGATGCCAACCTGCACGGCAAGAAATTCAAGATCGGCGTGTGGACCGGCGCCTCGACCGCACCGGAACTCGACGGCGCGCTGGCCATGGTCGATGGCATCGAGATGCGCCTGCCTTACCAGTCCGACCCGACGTGCCGCAAGCGCATCAATGCCGGCGAGATGGAGTACATCGACATTCATCTGTCGCACGTCGCGCAATTCGTCTGGGGCGGCTTCCTCGGCAAGCTGGATGTCGCCGTGGTCGAAGTGGCGGGCATTCTCGAAGACGGCCGGCTGATTCCGTCGTCGTCGGTCGGTAACAACAAGACCTGGCTGGATCAGGCCGACAAGATCATTCTCGAGGTCAATAGCTGGCAGAACCCGCACCTCGAAGGCATGCACGACATCTACTACGGCACCGCCCTGCCGCCGCACCGCAAGCCGATCCCCATCGTCAAGGCCGACGACCGCATTGGCGACCCGTACTACAGCATCGATCCGAACAAGGTCATCGCCGTCATCGAGACCGACAAGGCCGACCGCAACTCGGCCTTCACCCCGCCTGACCAGAATTCGCAGCGCATCGCCGGCCACATCCTGGAATTCCTGCAGCACGAAGTGAAAATGGGCCGCCTGCCGGCCAACCTGCTGCCGCTGCAATCGGGCGTCGGCAATGTCGCCAATGCGGTGATGGCCGGCCTGCAATCCGGGCCTTTCGAGAACCTGACGGCCTACACCGAGGTGCTGCAGGACGGCATGCTGGAACTGATCAAATCCGGCAAGCTGACCTGCGCCTCGGCCACTTCGTTCTCGCTGTCTCCGAACGCACTGACCGAACTGAATGCCGACCTGCCGCGTTTCAAGGATTCGATCATCCTGCGCCCGCAGGAAATCTCGAATCATCCGGAAGTGATCCGCCGCCTCGGCGTCATCGCCATGAACGGCCTGATCGAAGCCGACATCTACGGCAACGTCAATTCGACGCACATCATGGGTACCTCGATTATGAATGGCATCGGCGGCTCCGGCGATTTCGCCCGCAACGCCTTCATTTCGATTTTTATGACCCCGTCGAGCGCCAAGGGCGGCAGCATCTCCTGCATCGTGCCCATGGTGTCGCACGTCGACCACACCGAACACGATGTCCAGGTCATCGTCACCGAACAGGGTCTGGCCGACCTGCGCGGCCTGTCGCCCAAGCAGCGGGCCAAGGTGGTCATCGAGAACTGCGCCCACCCCAACTTCCGGCCGGCGCTGCGTGAATACTACGACCGTGCCCAGCGCTACTCGCCGGGCCGTCATACGCCGCACCTGCTCGACGAAGCCTATACCTTCCTGCCCAACTGGATCGCCAACAACGCGGCGCGTGCCGCCTGGCGGCAGGAATCGACGGTGCAGGCCGATGCCTGGGCGGTTTAAGCCTGTCCAGCGCCAATGCAAAAGTGCTGCCCGTTAAGCAGCCCTTTTGCTTGCCTGATCCCGTTCAGCCCACCGGCGCTTCCAGCCAGATCAGCGTTGCCATGCGCCCGGTTACGCCATCGCGGCGGTAGGAAAAATAGCGCTCGGCATCGCTGACGGTACACGCCCCTCCGCCGCTGATCGCGGTCACTCCGGCCTGTAACAGGCGCTGGCGAGCCAGGGCATAGATATCGGCCAGCCATTTGCTGCCCTGCGGCCGAAAACCGTTGGCAGCATCGGCATCGTGTGCGACGAAGGCCGCCCTAACCTCATCACCGACTTCAAAGCGCTCAGGGCCAATGGCTGGGCCGAGCCAAGCCAGCAGTTCACCCGGTGCCACGCGCAGGGCGGCAATGGTATTTTCCAGCACACCATCGAGCAGCCCGCGCCAACCAGCATGAGCGGCAGCGACGACAGTTCCGGCCCGGTCGCAAAACAGCACCGGCAGGCAATCGGCCGTCATCACGGCGCACACCTGGCCCGGCTGGCGGGAAAAACTGGCATCGGCGCTGGCACCTTGCGGTGCAAGACCTGCCTCGACCACCAGCGTGCCATGCACCTGAGCCAGCCACAGCGGCTCGCCCGGCAGGGCCTGTCGAAGCTCGGCCCGATTGGCGGCGACCCGTGCCGGATCGTCACCGACATGGTTACCCAGGTTGAAGCTCGCCCACGGCGCCGGGCTAAATCCCCCCGTCCGCAGTGTCTGGAGCGCACGCACGCCGGGCGGTGCCGGCCAGTCGGGCACCTGGCAATCAGCCATAGCGCAGGGTATCGAGCAGGTCGCGCATATCCTGCGGCATCGGCACTTCCCACTGCATCTTCAGGCCGGTTACCGGGTGCACCAGCCCAAGGCGGGTGGCGTGCAGCGCCTGACGGGGAAATTCGGGCAGTTTCGGATTCGTCTTGCCATAGACCGGATCGCCAACCAGCGGATGGTTGATCGAGGCCAGGTGGACGCGAATCTGGTGCGTCCGCCCGGTTTCCAGCGTGCATTCAACGAAGGTGCAGTACGGGAAGCATTCGAGGATGCGATACCAGGTCAACGCCGGCTTGCCCCCGCGGCTTTCCGGCACCACGGCCATCTTGATGCGCTGCGTGGGGTGGCGGCCGATGGGCGAATCGACGCCGCCATCCTTCTTGATCACCCCACTGGCGAAGGCCAGGTAAACCCGCTTGACGGTACGTGCCTGCAATTGGCGGATCAGGTCGGTCTGCGCTTCCAGCGTCTTGGCGACAACCATCAGGCCACTGGTGTCCTTGTCCAGACGATGCACGATGCCGGCCCGCGGAATCTGGTCGATACCCGGCACGTGGTGGAGCAGCGCGTTCATCAGCGTGCCGTTCCAGTTGCCGCTGCCGGGATGGACGACCAGGCCGGCCGGTTTGTTGATGACAATCAGCGTGTCGTCCTCGAACACGATGTCGAGCGGGATGTCCTCGGGCTGGTCGACCTGATTGCGTGCATCCTCGGGTTCGCTGACGAGCAGGGTTTCGCCGCCCAGCACCTTGCGCTTGGGTTCGCTTTCCACCTCGCCATCGACCAGCACGCAACCCTCCTTGACCCAACCCTGCAGGCGGTTACGGGAATGTTGCGGGAGAAGCTCGGCCAGCACCTGATCGAGGCGACGGCCCGAGGAAGCCTCGGGAACGCTCAGGCGGAGCGGTTCAGTTCGGCTATAATCGCCGGAATCTTCAAATGGATCGTTCATAATGCGCAGTTTACCTGCATTCCCGTCTTGCTCCGCTTTCATTCGCGTATTGCTGGCTGCCTTCGTGGCCGTTGTCATTGCCGGTTGCGGCACGACGGATACTTACGACGAAACCACCGGCTGGTCGGCCGGCAAGCTGTATTCGGAAGCCAAGGATGCCCAGGCCGATGGTGCCTGGGACAAGGCGGCCAAGTACCTGGAAAAACTGGAAGCCCGCTTCCCCTACGGCCGTTATGCACAGCAGGCCCAACTCGAACTGGGCTACGTGTATTGGAAGGGTAACGAACCCGGCTCGGCCCTGGCCGCCTGCGACCGCTTCATCAAGCTGCACCCCAGCCACCCGACGGTCGATTACGTCTATTACCTGAAGGGCCTGATCAACTTCAACGAAGACCTCGGCCTGACTGCCTACATCAGTTCGCAAGACCCAACCGAGCGCGACCCCAAGGCGGCCCGCGAATCCTTCGAGTCCTTCAAGGAACTGGTTACCCGCTTCCCGAACAGCAAATACACGCCGGATGCCACGCTGCGCATGAACTATCTGGTCAATGCCATGGCCTCGCTGGAAGTGCACGTTGCCCGCTACTACGCCAAGCGCGGCGCCTACATCGCGGCCGCCAACCGTGCTCAGCAGGCGATCAAGACCTACCCGGAAGCCCCGGCCATCGAGGAAGCGATGTACATCCTGGTCACCGCCTACGACAAGATGGGCATGCCGGAACTGCGCGACGATGCCGAGCGCGTGATGAAGAAGAACTTCCCGAACAGCCGTTTCTACAAGGACGGCCTGGATCGCAAGACAGCCTGGTGGAAGCTCTGGTAAGACCTGCCAGCCCCCCATCAAACAATGCCCGCCTGATGCGGGCATTGTCGTTTTTGGGGAAGCCCCCCTGTTTCAACCGCCCTGCTTGATAGCCAGGATGGCCTGGTTGCGCAGCGTGCGCAGCAGTTGCAGTTCCTTTTCCGGAATGGCGATACCGCCCGGTTCGTCGCGGTCGGCGTAGATCAGCGCCACCGGGCTGCCCTTGATGTTGAGCGGAAAGAGCACGAAGGAGTGTGCCGGCACGGCCTTGCGGTACCAGTCGGGAATACGGTTGGCGATCTTCGGGTCATCGATATCGCTGATCAGCAGGTCGACACCTTTCGAAGTCGCGGCGTGAAAGATGTCCGGCGTGAACGACAGCGGAAAACGGAAATTGCGCGCCACGTCGTTGGCATCCGGCCCGAATCCGAAACGCCCCTGCATGACCCCGGCCTTGGCATCGCGGATGCACAGGACGACACGCCGGAAACCCATCGCACGGTACATCGTCTCCAGAATGATGCGCAGGATGTCGTTGAGCTGGAATCCGTCAATCAGGGTATTGCTGATGTCCTGGATACCGGCGGTCAGGACAGCCTGGGCATCGACCGGCATCCCACCCGGCGTGCCATCGACATCGTCGAGCACTGGCTCACCGAGCAGCGTGCCGTCGGCCAATTCGGCGCTGACCGCAGCCCCCACCCCTTCGCTTCCGCCCATGCTGCCTTTGGCGAACAACCGCATCTGCTTGCCGAAGTTGGTTTGCTGCAGATTGAGATGGATAACGCGGGCGAAATCGGCCACTTCCTCCACGGCGCGTCGCACCGTGTGCTGCAATTCCTGCGGCTCGATGGCAACGGCTTCGGCAAAGCGTGCCATGGTTTTCTTCAACTCCCGATCACGCGCCTCGGGCGTGGCCTGGGCGATCACGTCGCAGAGTTCGTTGGCGAAGCCGGACAACACCCGTAGCCGATCTTCCTGCTGCGTCGCCTTCCTGACCGGCCCGGCCGGCAGGCGGCGCATGGTGCTAACAATCAAGGTCGGAAAACCCCACTGGCGGGCAATGGCGACGCCCAGATCCTCGAAGGAAAGACCGAGCACCTGGCGTGCGGCAAGATCCTCGGCACACTGTTTTTGCGCGATGACGCGGCGGATTTCGTCTGATTCTTCCGGAAAATAGTATTGCGACAGCAGGCGCCCAAGGCTGTGGAAGAGCGAGCAGATGAAGGATTGCTCAAGGTCGCGCATCTGGGCCGTAGCACCGATGTCCTTGGCCAGCACGCCGGCCAGGTTGGCGCGCAGGAAATCTTCCTTGAGCTGGTTGGCGTTGCCCTTGTTCTGCAAATGTTCAAAGAGCAGGACGGTAATGGCGATATTGCGCACCGCCTCGAAGCCGAGCACGATAACCGCCCGCGACACAGTGCTGATCGTGCCGCCGCCGGCCGGCCGAAAGTAGGCCGAATTGACCAGGCGCAGCAACTTGTTGGTCAGTGCGAAATCCTTGAGGATGGTGTTCGACAGTTTGTCGATGCTCTCGGTCTCGCTGTTGGCGATCCGGTTGATCGCCGTCACCGACTCGGAGAGGGCCGGGAAATCGCTTTTGTGGCGCATCCGGCGGAGCAGGAAATCAATGGTGGACTGGCGATTGACGCCGGCCACAGCCTCCTCTTCGGGATCCAGGTAATTGTCGAGTGCCTCGGCAAACTGGGCCGCGGTCTGGAAGCGCAAGGCAGGATCGCGCGCCACGGCCTTCAGCAGGATGGGGCGCAGGCGCTCGTCGATGCCCGCATCCTCAGGCACGCTCAGGTCTTCGTTCGTCACGCGCTTGAGGACTGCGGCCAGGCTGTCGCCGACAAAAGCGCGCCGGCCGAGCAACATCTCGAACAGGATCAGGCCGGCCGAGAAAATGTCGGAACGTTCGCTGATCTGGCGCTGCTGCACATATTCCGGCGCCATGTAGGCTGGCGTTCCGGTCAATTGCCCGCTCCCCTCCGCGGCGCCATCGACCCGGGCGGCAATGCCGAAATCCATGACCCGCGGGGTGCCGTTGTCGTCGAGCAGGATGTTCGACGGTTTCAGGTCGCGATGAATGATGCCCTGGGCGTGGGCATGAACCATGGCGTCGAGGATGGGGCGCAGGATCGAAATGGCCTTGATCGGCGGCAGCGCCCCGCTCTGCTGCAGGAACTCCGCCAGGTTGCTGCCCGGCACGTACTCGAAAACCAGATAGAGATCGCCGCCCTCCTCGCCAGCCTCGAATATCGGCACGATGCTCGGGTGGCGCATGCGGCCGACGGCACGCGCCTCGGCCAGCAGGGCTTGATTCTGAGCCGGATCGGGGCGGGTGAAATGCAGGGTCTTGATGGCGATCTCGCGCTGCAACTGGGGATCGAAACCCAGATAGACCACGCTCTGCGCCCCGCGCCCCAACTCCCTCCTAAGCTCGAAACGGCCGATTCTTTTCATTCTTCGCTGTCTTCAATCCAGACCAGATGCGGCACGCCGTCGGCTCCGCCGCAGATGACTGCATTCTGCCCGTAATCCTCGGCCAATGCACAGGCGTCTTCCGGCGCCAGGTCGGGCACGAAGCAGCTTTCCTCGACCGGCGCATCGGCAGCATCGGGCAGGTTCTGGCCGGCATAGGGCTCGTAATTACCCTCCAGCAGATCGCATTCAAGCTGGGCCTGGCGCTCGGCGTTGCGGGCATCATCGACCACGACCGAACCCGGGTTGTGGGCGGTGATTACGGCAAACTGCTCGCACCCGGCCGTTTCGAGCCAGCAGCACAAGGCCTCGCAAGGCTCGCCGACGCGCAGGTCGCAAATGCCGCCAGGCAGGAAGACCCGGTAAGTCGTCGCCTTGTAGGCTGCCTCTAGTTCACTCGTCTTCGCCATCGAAATCCGCCACCCCGATCAGTTGTTCCGAATCTGCCGCCGGCAGAGCTTCCACTTCCTTCAGCTTGCGCGACAACTGCCGCGTGCGAACCTCCGCCTTGCTGATGCTGTTGCTCGCCTCGTCCAGCTTTTTCTTGGTATGCGCCAGGGCCTCGCCGAACTTGCCGAACTCGGTCTTCACCGCCCCCAGCACGGCCCACACCTCGGCCGAGCGCTGTTCGATGGCCAGCGTGCGGAAGCCCATCTGCAGGCTGTTCAACATCGCCGCCAGCGTCGTCGGCCCGGCCAGCGTAATGCGATAGTCGCGCTGCAGCGCCTCGGCCAGCCCCGGGCGGCGCAGCGCCTCGGCGTACAGGCCTTCGATGGGCAGGTAGAGCACGGCAAAATCAGTGGTGTGCGGCGGTGCGACGTACTTCTCGCGGATGCTCTTCGCCTCGTTCTTCAGGCGTGTTTCGATGGCCTTGGCGGCCTCCTCGATGGCCGCCGGGTCAACGGCATCGATCAGGCGCTGGTAATCCTCGATCGGGAATTTGGCGTCGATCGGCAGCCAGACCACGGCACCGTCGTCCTTGCCCGGCAGGCGGATGGCGAAATCGACGCGTTCGCCGCTATTCGGCTTGGTTGCCACGTTGGCGGCGAACTGCTCGGCGGTGAGCAGTTGTTCGAGCAGGGCCGACAACTGCACTTCGCCCCAGGTGCCCCGCGTCTTGACGTTGGTCAGCACGCGCTTGAGGTCGCCGACCCCGGCCGCCAGCGTCTGCATCTCACCGAGGCCGCGATGCACCTGCTCCAGGCGCTCGCTGACCAGCTTGAACGACTCGCCCAGGCGCTGTTCCAGCGTGGCATGCAGCTTCTCGTCGACCGTCTTGCGCATCTCTTCCAGCTTGTTCGCGTTATCCGCCTGCATGGCCGTCAGGCGTCCTTCGACCGTCATTTTCAGGCGCTCGAAACGCTCGTCGAGGCCAAGCGAAAAGCGGTTCAACTCTCGGGCGAAGGCTTCCAGCCGCTCGGCCTGCAGCGCACCAAACTGCCCGACCTGCGTGGTCACCGCCTGGCTGAGCAGATTGGACGACTGGGCGCGTTCCTCACGGTCGCGGAAAGACTCCTCGGCATCCTCGCGGCGACCGCGCGCCAACTCCTCGCGCAACTCGCGCTCCAGGCGGGCCAGGCCTTTTTCCTGGGCCTCCTGCAGGCTGCGGAAGCGCATCTCGTCGTCCTGCTTGCGATTGCCGCGCAGCAAAAGGGCCACCTGCAACAGGATGACCACCACCACGCCGACCAGAATGGCCAGCCCCATCGTTTCACTCATCGACTGCTTACCTCAAGGAAAAATCGGCGCGGCTACCCTTGCCCTTGTCGTCATGCTCGACCTTGGCCGGCAGCAGGAAGACCCGCTCGGGTGGCACCTTGCCTTGCTCGACCAGCCAGCCCTGCACCGCCTCGGCGCGCCGGTCGGCCAGGGTCTTGATGTCGTCATCGGTAGCTGGCAGGTTGGTCACCATCAGCTTTTCCATCTCATCAACCGGCAATTCCTTGTGCAGGCCGATGACGTTACGCGGCTTCGGGAACTTGGCTTCCTTGTAGGCCCGGGTCAGGTAGGTCTTGTACTCCTCCGGCGCGATCTCGATGTCGTCCAGCGACTTGCCTTCGCCGGCCTTCTTCAGATCCTTCAGCTTCTCGGCCTTCATCGCCCGCTCGATGGCAACCCGCTTGACGCCCTCGCGATCGGTTTCCGGGTCGGCCCGGCCGGTGATTTCCAGCTTCAGCGAGTTGCGCTCGACCAACGCCTTGGCCAGGCTTTCCAGCTTCTTGCTGCCGGCCGCATCAAAGCTGGCCCGACCAGCGGCAAATTCGATATTCGACAACTCCTCGCCACTGCCGAACATCGAACCGAGCAGCGCGAAGGGCGAGGTAACCGCCTTGACGAACAGGTTGACGATGACCTTGACGATCAGGCCACCGATGGAAAACTGCGGGTCATCCAGCGAACCGGAAATCGGCAGGTTGAGGTCGATTTCGCCACGATTGTTCTTGAGCAGCGAAATGGCCAGGTTGACCGGCAATTTGGTCGCATCCGGGCTCTCCACCTTGTCGCCAAAGGTGAATTGGTCGATGAACAGGCGGTTTTCGGCAGCCAACTGGTTGTTTTCCAGCTTGTAGGCAACATTCAGCGACAGCTTGCCCTTCTCGATGGCGTAGCCGGCATACTTGCCGGAATACGGCGAGAAGCCGGTCAAGTCGACCCCGGTGATCGCTGCCTTGATATCGAGGAAGGATTTGGCCGCCAGCGGGTTGAGCTTGCCGAGGATCTCGACCGGCGCCGAATTGGCGTATTTGCCGCGCAGATCCATGTCGGCCACCGTATCGGCCGCCGAGGACAAGCCGCTGACCCGACCGCCCAGCTTGGTCAGATTGACGGTGTAGTTGGGCTTGACGAACAGATCGGAGAAATTGACCGTGCCGTTCTGCAAGGTGATCTTGGCGATCTTGATCGGTACCGGTGGCTTGGCTGGCGGGCCAGCATTGGCTGCCGGCTTGGCCTCGGTTTTTGCCTCGACCGCCGGCTCGGCCTTGCCTTCGGGCTTCTTGACGATGTCGGCCACGTTCAGCCTGCCATCCTTGTTCAGGATCAGGCGCGAGTAGAAATCGGTCAGCGCGATCTCGCCGATATTGACGGCCATCGGCTCCAGCTTGAAATCGATGCCGCCGAAATAGAGCGACTTCCATTTCAGGAAATCGGCACTGTTCGCCTTGTCCACCGCCAGGAAATCGCCGAGCGTGAAGTTGCCCTTGTAAGCGGCCTTCAGCCCGGTCGTATCGAGTTTGGCCGTCGCCTCGCCCTTGTTCGAAACCAGGCCGCGGTTCACGGAAACATTGAGGAATTGGCCGAGGTAAGGCTCGAACGGCATCAGCGGAATGGCCAGCGTCTCGACCTTGACTGCCACGTCGAGCGGGTAGACCTGCAGGCTGCCATCGACATTCAGGCTGCCCTTCTTGTTGACCAGGGTTTTCAGGGCAATCCTGCCCTTCTGGTTTGGCTCGTTGGTCAAGCCCTCGCCCTGAAGTTTGAATCCATCAATCTCCTGCACCGCGGCCGGCTGCGTCGTCTGATCCTCGAAACGGAAACCGAGATCGTCAATGGCCAGCTTGCCGACCCGGCCGATCCACGGTTTCTCCTCCTTGGCCTTGGCATCGGCCTTGGCATTCGTCGCCCGTACCGTCTTCAGTACCGGCGAGCTGACCCACTCGATCTTGCCTTCCTTGTTGCGCAACATGCGGGCACGGGTGCCGGCATTGCTCACCTCGGCAATATCGATACGCCGCCCCGGCAAATCGACCTTGATGTCCTTGAAGGCCATGCGCTCGACCTTGAAACGCTCGCCCAGGTCGACCTGATAGGCCACCTGGTCGATGAGGATCGGCTCGGCCAGCTTGCCATCCACCTTGCCGACATGGACGTGCAGGTTGCGCACCTCGCCGGCCACCGGCGTCAGGTTGGATTCATCCTGCCAACGCATCAGGCCGTTGGTCAGCGCGAACTCGCCCAATGTCCAGGCAAAGGGCTTGCCCGGCTCGGGCGGCGTTTCCGGCTTGGCCGGCGCCGCGGCGGCAAGCCTGTCGAGCACGCGCAGCACGTTGAACTCACCCTGCTTGTTCACTGCCAGGCTGACGATCAGGCCATCCAGCCCAACCCGCTTGACGGCAGCACTGCGATTGATTGGGTCGATGTTGTCGATTTCGACATCCAGGCGCTTCCAGTCAAGCAAGGGCGACTTGTCAGGCTCGGCCACGGCCAGCCCGGAAACGTGCGCCGCCCCCACCACGCTGACTGAATAAACCTTGTCCGACACCTCCTTGAACATCGCCTTCATCTCGGTATCGAGCACGCCAGCATTGAGGCGGAAGGGGAGAGACTCCGGCAGATAGGGCTGCAACACAGCCAGGTCGAAGCGGTTGAGATCGAGATTCAACTGGCTTTCATGCGTCGCCGAAAAGGGCTTGCTTTCGCCGTTCAAAACCAGCGGCGAGCCGTTGATGTTGGCCGAAAACGACGGGCTAACCAGGATTTCCGCCTGATACGGCAGGCTGGAAACAAAAGGCAGCGCCAGGTTGATGTCGCTGATCGTATGCACCTTGCCCTTGGGCTGGTCGTCAAAAACGATCTTGCCGTTGATCAGCTGAATATTGTTCAGCGACAAGCGCGGCGTGCCACTCTCCGGCTCATCCTTGGGCTTCATCCACTCGTCGAGCAAATCGGAAATGTCGTAACGCCCTTCCGCCACCCGCGCTACGGCAATGCGCAGCCCCTGCAGGCGGATTTCGTCGACCACGGCAGCCAGCTTGAAAATCGAGGCAGACGACAGGTTGACAAACAATTCGTCAAAACCCGCCACCTCCTTGCCACCCTCGGCCTTGATCGACAACCCATTGACCTTGGCCGACAGCGCGTAGGGATTGATGGCGATCTGCTCGATACTGACTTCACGGTGCAACTGGGCTGACAGTTGCTTGAGCAAAATGGATTTTACGAGCGGCGGCGCGGCAAAAAAGCCGATTGCGCCAAAAACCAGCAGAAAACCCAGCATCCACTTGCCGAACTTGAGGCTGCGCGGGGATTTGACGATTGCCGAAAGACGCGATTTCGTGCCGGAGTTGCTGGCCTCTTGCTGCCCCATGATATTCTGCCTTTATTGCTCTGGATCCTGGAAATCTAGCATACCAGCAACCTACACCCCTATAAGCATAACGATATGAAATGGCTGATCAGCGAAATTAGTAACATCCTGGCCCAACTCGGGCGCTGGCAGACCTGGGTGGGCCTCGCCCTGATCGGTACTTTTCTCGGACTGGCCTACCTGGTTTCGCTCTATGCATTCCGTACCGATGTACTCCTGGTTTTCATGCATCGGGCAGGTGCCGCCTGCCGCGAATTGACCAACGGCACGATCATCGCCATGTTCTGCGGCATGATTTTCTTCGGCTTCACCGCTGTATTGACGCTGGGCGAAATCCAGCGCTTTCTGGCGTTCCGGCAACGCAACGCGTATCGCCAGGCACGCCAGGCGCTGTTCTGGGGAGTCGGCTGGGGCTTGGTTGCCCTGGGCATTGCCGTCGGTGCACTGGTTTTCTTCGGCCAATATTGTCGCTAGACTCTATAGATAACCTTCACGGCACAGCCATGAAAATACTCATCGTCGAAGATAGTCGATCCAACCTCGCCGTTCTCCGGCAATATGTCGAACGCTTCGGCGCCACGGCCATTTGTGCCGAAGATGGCGAAACGGCACTGCACCTGTTCCAGCAGCACCGCCCGGACATCGTGCTGCTCGATATCGTCTTGCCGACCATCGACGGCCTCTCGGTTGCCATCCAGATACGCGCCATGGAGCAGGCCGGCGAGTGGGCGCCGATCATCTTCCTGTCGTCGCTCGGGAAGGACGACGACATCGAGAAGGGCATTGCCGCCGGCGGCGACGACTACCTGCTCAAGCCGGTCAGCGAAGTCGTCCTCAGCGCCAAGATCCGCGCCATGCAGCGCCTGGTTCTGATGCGCGCCTCGCTGCTCTCGCTGACGCGCAAGCTCGATGCCGCCAACCAGGAGCTGATTCGCATCTCGTCGAGCGACGGCCTGACCGGCATCGCCAATCGCCGCTATTTCGACGAAGCCTTGTCTACCGAATGGCGTCGTGCCCGCCGGCACTCCAACCCGGTTGCCCTGCTGATGTGCGATGTCGATTTCTTCAAGCTGTACAACGACACCTACGGGCATCTGGCTGGCGACGAATGCCTGCGCAAGGTAGCCAAGGCGATCAGCCGCCACTCCGAGCGCCCTTCCGACACCGTGGCTCGCTTTGGTGGCGAGGAGTTTGCCGTCGTCCTGGCCGAAACCACCATAGGCGGGGCCTTGATGGTGGCCGAAAAGATCCGCCACGGCATCCGGGAACTGGACATCCCGCACGACTCGTCACCGTTTGGCCATGTCACGCTCAGCATCGGCATCGCCTCGGCGGCACCGGGCTTCGACAACCCGCCCGACGACCTGATCGCCGCCGCCGACCGTGCCCTCTACCGCGCCAAGCAGGAAGGCCGCGACCGCGTCTGCCGCTTCGATGCCACCTGAAAACGCATGAACAAGCGAAGAATCTCCATCATCATCGCCGACGATAACGACATGATGCGCAGCATCCTGCGCGGCATGCTGCGCGGTGAGGAATACGACGTCGTCGGCGAGGCACGCAACGGCCTCACCGCCGTCGAAATGGCCGAACGCCTGAAACCCGACATCATCTGCATGGATGTGATGATGCCGGAGAAGAACGGCATCGAGGCGCTCGCCGAGATCAAGACCGCCACGCCGGAAATCGAGATCATCATGGTGACCGGTAACTCCGACCCGGAGACCGTTCAGGAGTCGATCCAGAACGGTGCCTGCGGCTTCATCATCAAGCCCTTCAACGCCGCCCGCGTACTGGATACGCTGGCCAAGGTCGGCACACGCATCCGCCAGCGTAAAAACTAAAAGTTGTTTCGCCAGCCGCGGATAGCGGCAAAGACCGCTGTTTTCTCGCTGCTTGCCGCACCTTGCTGCAATGCGGCTTCGATCACCGCCGGTTCCGCACAGCGCAGGAAAGGATTGGTCGCCTTTTCGTCGGCCAACGTCGACGGCACGCTGGCCAGCCCCGCCGCCCGCAGTTCCGCGACCCGAGCCACCCGCACTTGCAGGGCCAGGTTGTCCGGCTCGACAGCCAGCGCAAAACGCAGGTTCATTTCGGTGTATTCATGGGCGCAATACACCCGCGTCGCATCGGGCAAGGCGGCAATGCTGTCCAGCGAGGCCGACATCTGCTCCGGCGTGCCCTCGAACAGGCGACCGCAACCAGCGCCGAACAGCGTATCGCCACAAAACAGCGCCCCCTCGGCGTAGTAGGCCAGGTGGCCGCACGTGTGGCCCGGCACCGCCATGACCCGCATCGGCTGCCCGAGAACCTCGATGCTTTCGCCACCGGACAGGGGGTGGGTGCAGCCTGTGATAGACTCGTTGGCCGGCGCATACACCCTGGCCGGCCAGCGCGCTGCCAGATCGGCGACGCCGCCCTGGTGATCGGCGTGGTGGTGGGTGATCAGGATGCCTTCAAGGCTCAGCCCGTCCGCCACCAACCTGGCCACGACAGGAGCCGCATCGCCGGGGTCGACGACGAAGGCACGCTTGCCCTCGGTCAGCAGCCAGATGTAATTGTCCTTGAATGCGGGAATGAACGACACATCAAACATGCCGGAACTATCGAGCGACACGCCGCGGATGTCAATTCCCGGCCTCGACCGCTGGCTGGCATCCGCACCGGGGCGCCACGTCCTGGCCTGGGAGCAAGGCCAGGTCGACGAACTGGTCACCGATGTTTTCGGCTACCACGCGCTGCAGGTTGGCCTGCCGCAGGCCGATTTCCTGCGCGCCAACCGCATTCCCTTGCGCCAGAAGGCCGGCGCCATGAGCAGTACCGATTTTCTTTGCCACTATACCGCCCTGCCGATTGCCTCGAACAGCACCGATCTGGTCGTTTTGCCCCACGTCCTGGAATTCAGCGACGAACCGCACCAGATCCTGCGCGAAATCGAGCGCATCCTGATTCCCGAAGGCCAGGTCGTCGTCATCGGCTTCAACCCGCTGTCGCTGTGGGGCATCAAGCGCTGCTTCGACCGCAGCGGCAAATTCCCCTGGAACGGCAGCTACCTGTCACTGAACCGGCTGAAGGACTGGCTGAAACTGCTCGGATTCGAGGTCGACCGCGGCAACCTGGGTTGCTATCTGCCGCCCATCGAACGCCTGCAATGGCTGCAGTGCCGACCCGGTGCCGCTCGCTCCGCCGAACGCTGGTGGAGTTTTTCCGGCGGCGTTTACGTTCTGCGCGCCATCAAGCGCACCCACGGTATGCGCCTGATCACCCCGGACTGGAAGAAAAAACCGGTGCCCGCCAAGGCACTGCGCCCCATTACCCAAAAAGAGACTCATGGCCACTGAAGACAGCATCGAAATTTTTACCGACGGCGCCTGCAAGGGCAATCCCGGCCCCGGTGGCTGGGGCGCCATCCTGCGCTCCGGCCCCCACGAGAAGGAACTGTGGGGCGGTGAGAAGGAAACGACCAACAACCGCATGGAACTGACCGCCGCCATTCGCGGCCTGGAAGCCCTCAAGCGGCCGGTGGTCGGCAAGGTCTATACCGACTCGCAATATGTGCTGAAGGGCATCAGCGAGTGGATCCATGGCTGGAAGCGTAATGGCTGGAAGACTTCGGACAAGAAGCCGGTGAAGAATGCCGACCTGTGGCAAACCCTCGACGCCCTGGCCCGCCAGCACAAGCTGGAATGGATCTGGGTCAAGGGCCACGCCGGCCACCCGGAAAACGAACGCGCCGATGCCCTGGCCAACCGCGGCATCGACGAATTGAAGAGTTAAGGAAGCAGCATGCGCCAGATTGTCCTCGATACGGAAACCACCGGCCTCGACCCGCGCTCGGGCCACCGCATCATCGAAGTCGCCTGCATCGAGATGG
>CAZDRS010000010.1:0-30410 GCA_964507585.1 uncultured Dechloromonas sp. | reverse complement strand
CGAACCGCTACCTGATGATTACAAATCAACTGCACGACCTTCATGCTACGGGGGCTTGGGCACCGGCGCGGCATTATAGCCCGATCATGCTAATACGCACATGACCACATCAACCAATCCGTTTGAAATCGCTCGCGAGACGCTGCGACTACTTGCCGCACGTCGTATTGCCCCAACGCCTGACAATTATTTGACGCTCTACCATGAAATTGCGGGCAGCAAACCTTCAAACACACTTTTCCCGGAACAACAACTTCGTTCACTAGCGGCCTCGCTCCCAAAATCTTCACCCGATCAACTACGCCTCGCTAGGCAACTGGACGAAGCCGTCAAATCATCTAATTGGGATGACTACAAGGATAGGCTGGTGGATTTCATCAACAGCCTTGCGGAAGTACAAAAACTATCATGGTCCCCTCTGATTAGCGATCTATTACAGCAATGGGATGCAAAGCACCCTGGGCTCACCTCCGCACGGAAGCGGGAATCGCTAGAACACGTGTTAACCGGTAGCGGGGCAAATCCAGAGGCACTTTTCACACGCCTTCAGAACCTTCTGAAATCTTGGGGCACAGGTAAGGAACGAGAACCAAGGGATACCGACATCCCCACATCGCCCATACCCAACGCCCCCATCTCTCCGGCCATCACAACGGCTGACCTGTTGCCTGAATTGCGCGAGCTATTCGCCTTCACGCTGGAAACCGCGATTGCCACCCAACTTTTGGAAACTCCGCAACTCGCCAGCAATGCCAAAATTTTGGCCCAAGACATTCGCAAGGCCATAAGCCTACCTCAATTGCAGGAATTTCTAACGCGCCTTAAACGCTTCGCCTACAAACTGGAATTGCTTGCGGAAGATCAGGCGGAATTGCGCCATAGCTTGCTTAGTCTGCTCCGCCTACTTGTCGAGAACATTAATGAACTCGTTCTTGATGATCATTGGCTCCACGGCCAAATCGAAGTTGTTAAGGAAATCATCGAAAAACCCTTATCTCAGCGGGCGCTGGATGATGCTGAGCGTCGCCTCAAAGAAATTCTTTTCAAGCAAGCACAACTCAAAGCGACTCTGTTTGAGGCAAGAGAAGCAATCAAGCAAATGCTCGCCGGATTTGTTGATCATTTGGCTGATTTTGCTGAGGCCACCTCCGACTATCACGACAAAATTGAGGCCTGTGCCACCAAAATCAGCACAGCCAAAGACATATCAGAGCTTGAGGGCGTACTAACGGAGGTCATGCAGGAAACCCGTACGATCCAGATTAATGCCCAACGCTCCCGTGACGAATTACAACAGACTCGACAAAAAGTCTTGGAATCAGAAGCCAGGATCAAGGAGTTGGAACATGAACTGGAAACGACCAGCGACCTTGTTCGCCACGACCAACTAACGGGAGCGCTTAACCGGCGCGGACTTGAAGAAATTTTCAAAAAGGAAGCTGCACGGGCCACCCGCCATGAAAGCGAGTTGTGTGTTGCCCTGCTCGACATCGACAACTTCAAAAAACTTAATGACTCCATGGGACACGATGCCGGAGATGAGGCGCTGATCCATCTGACAAAAGTATGCCGTGAAACGCTGCGCCCGCAGGATACCGTAGCACGCTTTGGCGGTGAGGAATTCATTATCCTGCTACCAGAAACTACGCTTGATGACGGTAAAGCAGCATTGACCCGACTACAGCGGGAGCTCACAAAACGCTTCTTCCTGCACGACAACGACAAAGTTCTGATAACTTTCAGCGCCGGCATTACTCAATTACTGGCTGACGACAACCAAAGCAGCATTATCAAAAGAGCGGATAGCGCCATGTATGAAGCAAAACAAACCGGAAAAAATCGAGTGATTGCAAAATGAAAGCAGTTATTCTGGCCGGTGGACTCGGCACCCGAATCAGTGAAGAGTCCCACCTCAAACCCAAGCCGATGATCGAAATCGGAGGAAAGCCGATCATCTGGCACATTCTGAAGATTTACTCAGCCCACGGCATCAACGACTTCATCATTTGTCTTGGCTATAAGGGCTATGTCATCAAGGAGTATTTTGCAAACTACTTTTTGCACACCTCCGACGTAACTTTCGACATGGTTAGTAATCGCATGGAGGTTCATGAACGCCATGCCGAACCTTGGCGCATTACGCTCGTCGACACTGGTGAGCACACCATGACAGGGGGGCGGCTGAAGCGTATCCGGAATTTCCTCCCCCCTAACCAGCCCTTCTGTTTTACGTATGGCGATGGTGTTGCCAACATCGACATCACAGCCCAGATCGAATTTCACAAGCACCATGGTTTGGCAGCAACAGTCTGTGCCGTGACCCCGCCAGGTCGATTCGGTGCCCTCGACATCGTTGGCGATCACGTTTCCGGTTTTCAGGAAAAACCGCACGGCGAAGGAGGAACAATCAATGGTGGATTCTTTGTTCTGCAGCCCGAAGTGCTCGACCTGATAGAGCATGACCAGCAACCCTGGGAAAGCAAGCCACTTCACGAACTGGCAAATCGTAGACAACTTGCCGCATGGAAACACGAAGGGTTCTGGCAACCCATGGATACCTTGCGCGATAAGATGTTGCTTGATGACCTTTGGCAATCAGGACAAGCACCTTGGAAAATTTGGTGAACATAGGCTTCTGGTCTGGGCGACGCATATTTTTGACGGGACATACCGGATTCAAGGGCAGTTGGCTGGCCCTATGGTTGAGCGAGTTAGGTGCTGAGGTAACCGGTTATGCATTACCGCCCCCGACAACACCCAATCTGTTTGAAAGTGCTCGCATTGATGAAACCCTTCATTCGGTAATCGGCGACATTCGCGACTTAGCGCACCTTCGCCAAGCAATTATCGAAGCCCGCCCACAAACGATATTTCACTTAGCTGCACAACCAATTGTCAGCGAAGGCTATCGCGACCCTGTAGGCACCTATGCCACAAATGTAATGGGAACGGTCAATTTGCTGGAAGTGTGCCGCAGCTGCCCATCACTGGAGAATATTGTCGTCATAACTACAGACAAGTGCTACGACAATCAGGAAACCCTGCACGATTACGTCGAAACAGACCCGCTCGGTGGACGGGATCCCTATAGCAGCAGCAAGGCATGCACCGAACTGGTTTCTGCGGCCTATCGACAATCCTTTCTCAGCACACCTAACTCGCCAAAGCTTGCCACAGCGCGCGCAGGAAACGTAATCGGTGGCGGCGACTGGGCGACAAATCGACTGCTACCTGATTTACTCCGGGCGTTTTCCAACGGCCAAACAGCTTCCCTTCGTAGCCCAAACGCAATACGCCCTTGGCAACACGTATTGGATCCACTCGCTGGTTACCTAACATTGGCGGAAAAACTTGGCAATCCTTGGCATACAGCCCGTTCTTGGAACTTCGGCCCCGACTTGAGAGATTGCGTAACAACAGGAAGTTTGGCAAACCTGGTCGCCCAGCAATGGGGGAGCGGCGCCAATTGGCGAAGCGAAGCGAGCAGCAACTTCCCGCACGAAGCACAATTACTGCGACTCAATACCGATGCTGCCAGGCAAATGCTAAAGTGGCGCCCCAAATGGCCGATAACAGAGGGAGTCCGTCATACCGTGGACTGGCATCGTGCCTGGCTAAACGGCCAGGACATGCAAGCCTTTAGTCGCCTACAAATCAAACAGCACCAGCAATCCACACCTCTCACGCAATGACGCCCGAGCAGCAACGCCAAGATATACTTGATCTGGTTCGCACCTATGCCACAAACAAACAACGTTCTGCCCCCTTCATTCCGGGCCAAGATGCAATTCCCCCGTCCGGCAAGGTGCTTGGTGCAGAGGAATTCACCTCTCTCGTCGATGCCAGCCTGGATGGATGGCTGACAACGGGACGATTCAATGCACAGTTCGAACAAGCGCTTGCCAGTTATCTGGACATTTCGCATGTACTGACCTGCAACTCCGGATCAAGCGCCAACCTGCTCGCCCTATCAGCACTCACCTCCTCGCAGTTGGGTGAACGTGCCTTGCGAGCGGGCGACGAAGTCATTACTGCCGCAGCTGGGTTTCCCACAACCGTCAATCCCATCCTGCAAAACGGCTTGATCCCAGTTTTTGTGGATACCCACATCCCAACCTACAACCCAATACCCGATGACATTGCTGCTGCCATAGGCCCGCGCACGCGCGCGATCATGCTTGCCCACACACTAGGCAATCCGCTGCAGATGGCAGCTATTAGGCAACTCGCCGACCAACATGGCCTCTGGCTAATCGAGGATTGCTGCGATGCACTCGGTTCCGAATACCAAAGCCGCAAAGTAGGCACCTGGGGACATATCGGTACACTTTCTTTCTACCCAGCCCACCATATCACCATGGGTGAAGGTGGAGCCGTATTCACCAATGACTCGCAACTCAGGCGACTGCTGGAGTCTTTTCGCGACTGGGGACGCGACTGCTGGTGTAACCCCGGCTGCGACAACACCTGCGGCAAGCGCTTCGACTGGCAATTTAGTGATTTGCCAGCTGGCTATGACCATAAATATGTCTATTCGCACCTCGGCTACAACCTGAAAATCACCGATATGCAAGCCGCAGTCGGCCTCGCCCAACTCGGCCGCATTGATGACTTCGTTACAACGCGCCGAACGAATTTCGCTTACCTTCACGAACGTCTGCAACCATTGCGCGAATTCCTGGTTCTGCCTGAAGCGACTTCCAACAGTACCCCTTCATGGTTTGGATTCCCACTTACATTGACGGACAACTGCCCGTTTGAAAGGGTCGACCTATTACGTTTTCTGGATCAGCGGCGCATCGGCACCCGCCTGCTGTTCGCCGGCAACCTGACCCGCCAGCCCTATTTCCAGGGGCGCCAATACCGCGTCCACGGTACGCTGGACAACGCCGACCGCATCATGAACCGCACTTTCTGGGTGGGCGTCTGGCCGGGCTTGGGCGAAGCCCAGCTCGACTACGTCGCCCGCTCGCTGGGCGAATTCTGCGGCACCGATTTCTGAGGCAACCATGACCCGACCGCTTTTCATCTTCGAGATGGCCAACAACCACATGGGCGACCCGGCGCACGGCGTCGCCCTCGTCCGCGCCATCCGCGACGCCTGCGCCGGCTTCGATTTCGACTTCGCATTCAAGCTGCAATACCGCGACCTCGACAGCTTCATCCACCCGGATTTCAAGGGCCGCGACGACGTCAAGTACGTCAAGCGCTTCGAGGAAACCCGGCTGTCCCGCGAGCAGTTTCAGACGCTGATCGACGCCATGCGCGAATGCGGCTTCCGCACGGTCTGCACACCGTTCGACGAACCGTCCGTCGACCTGATCGAAGAGCAGGGCATCGAGGTCGTCAAGATCGCCAGTTGTTCGCTGACCGACTGGCCGCTGCTCGAACGCATCGCACTGACCGACAAGCCGGTCGTCGCCTCCACGGCCGGCGCGACGCCCGAGGAAGTCGACAACGTCGTCAGCTTCTTCCTGCACCGCGGCAAGGATCTGACGTTGATGCACTGCGTCGCCGAATACCCGACGCCCGACGCCAATCTGCACATCGCCCGCATCGACGCCCTGCGCCGCCGTTACCCCGGCGTGCGCATCGGCTTCTCGACGCACGAAAGCCCGGAACGCATCGAGCCGGTCATGCTTGCGTTGGCCAAGGGCGCCAGCGTCTTCGAGAAACACGTCGGCCTGTCGACCGAACGCTACCCGCTCAACGCCTATTCGGCCTCGCCGGAACAGGTCCGGCGCTGGCTCGAAGCCGCCGCGCTGGCGCAGACGATGTCCGGCAGCGAAGACTGGCCGGCCGCCAGCGAACAGGAACGGGAAAGCCTGCACAGCCTGCGCCGCGGCGTCTTCCTGAAGCGCTCCGTGGCGACCGGCGAGCGGATCGGACCGGACGATGTCTATTTCGCCTTTCCCCCCGTCGCCGGGCAGATCACCGCCAACCAGTGGTCGAAGTACATGCGCTTCACCGCCCGGCAAGCGTTCGCGGCCGACGCGCCGCTCCTTGCCGACGCGTCGGACATCCGTGACGAGCGCGAACAGGTGCTGGCTGCCGTCACCGCCGTCAAGCACTTGCTGCACGAAGGCAACATCGTCGTCCCCGGCCGTTCCGACCTCGAGATCTCGCACCACTACGGCATGGAGCGCTTCGCCGAATTCGGGCTGACCATGATTACCGTGGTCAACCGGGAATATTGCAAAAAACTGATCGTCATGCTGCCCGGACAAACGCATCCGGAACAGCATCACAAGCAGAAGGAAGAAACCTTCGTCGTGCTGCACGGCCGCCTCGATGTCTGGCTCAACGACCGCCTGGTCGAAGCCGGCCGCGGCGACGTCATCACCGTCCAGCGCGGCGTCCGGCATCGCTTCCAGACGAAGGAAGGCGCGGTGTTCGAGGAAATTTCATCGACGCACTACGCCGACGACTCGTTCTACACGGACCCCGCGGTCAACGCCAATCCGCACCGAAAAACCCTGCTCACCCACTGGCTCTGACATATGCGCGTAGCCGACTACCTGATGGCGCGCCTGGCCGATGCCGGCGCCGAACACGTCTTCCTGCTGCCCGGCGGCGGCGCCATGCACCTCAACGACGCGCTGGTCTGCGAGAAACGCCTCGTCCCGGTTCCCTGCCACCATGAGCAGGCCTGCGGCATCGCCGCCGAGGCCTGGGGTCGTGTGCGCGGCAGCTTCGGCACCTGTCTGGTGACCACCGGCCCCGGCGCCACCAATGTCATCACGCCGGTCGCCGGCGCGTGGATCGAATCGCTGCCACTGCTGGTGATTTCCGGCCAGGTCAAGCGCGCCGACAGCCTCAACGGCCGGCCGCTGCGCCAGGGCGGCGTGCAGGAAGTCGACATCGTGCCGATGGTGAAATCGGTCACCAAGTACGCAGTCACTGTCGACGACCCTCAGCAAATCCGCTTCCATCTCGAAAAGGCGCTCCACCTGATGCGCGAAGGACGCCCCGGCCCTGTCTGGCTGGACATACCGCTCGACGTGCAGGCCGCGCCGATCGACCCGGCGACGCTGCCGGCCTTCACCCCCGAACCCCGGCCGGCATCGCGGGATTTGCTCGCCGATGCTGTCGACCGCACGCTTGAACTACTGCGCGGTGCCGAACGCCCGCTGCTGCTGGCGGGGCACGGCGTGCGCATCGCCGGCGCCGCCGAGGCTTTCAAGACGCTTGCCGAAAAGCTGGACATCCCGGTCGTCACCACCTGGAACGCGCTCGACCTGCTGCCCTACGAGCATCCGCTCAACGTCGGGCGCCCCGGCGTCGTCGCCCTGCGCGCCCCCAATTTCGCCGTGCAAAACTGCGACCTGCTGATCAGTCTTGGCTCCCGGCTGGACAACATCATCACTGCCTACAACCCGCAAGGTTTTGCGCGCGCCGCAAAAAAGGTCGTGGTCGATGTCGACCGCAACGAACTCGACCGCCTCGATATGGCGACCGATGTGAAGCTCGCCGCCGATGCCGCCGCATTCATCGACGTCCTGCTCGGGCGGGCGACGAACTGTGTCCGCCCTGACTGGAAAGCACGCTGCGCCGACTGGAAACGACGCTACGCGCTCAACGACGGTGTCCCCTTTCCCGAACGCGGAGCGATCGATCACTATCACGCGGTGTCGGCGCTTTCCAACGCGCTGCCGGCCGACACCATCGTCTCGACCGGCAGTTCGGGCTTGGCGATCGAGGTGTTCTACACCATCTTCCGCAACAAGCTGGGTCAGCGCGTTTTCCTGACTTCCGGCCTGGGATCGATGGGCTACGGCCTCCCCGCGGCCATCGGCGCCTGCTTGGCGGGCGGCGGCCGGCCCTCGGTCGCCATCGAAAGCGACGGCAGCCTGCAACTCAACTTGCAGGAACTGGCCACCCTCGCCGCGCAGCGCCTGCCGATCACGTTGATCGTGCTGAACAATGGCGGCTACGCCTCGATCCGCAACACACAGCGCAACTACTTCGCCGGCCGCCACGTCGGCACCGGCCCGGAAGCCGGCCTGCTGCTGCCCGACCTCGCCCGCCTGGCCTCGGTCTACGATCTGCCCTATTGCCGCATCGATAGCGCCGAGCACCTGAACGACGGCCTCGCCAAAGCGCTTGTCGCCCCCGGCCCGCAGCTGATCGACCTTGTCCTGCGCCCCGACGAGACGCTGGCCCCCAAATGTGCCGCCTTGCCGCAAGCCGACGGCAACATGCTGTCGATGCCGCTGGAGGATATGTCGCCGTTGCTGACGCTCGAGCAACTCCAGGCCGAAATGTCGATCCCGCTGTTGCCGGCCTCGCTGAAGGCCCGCCAAGGTGCGTAATAGCGTCGCTCGCTGCCGAAGCTGCCGGGCACCGCTGCTGCCCCCCCCGGTACTTCAATTGCACGGTATGCCGTCGTCGGCGCAGGGCTTTCCCGACGCCGCGACGCTGGCACAGGATCATCCCCACGATCTCGACCTGCTGCAATGTCCCGCCTGCGGCCTGGTACAAATTGCCGGAAAGCCGGTTCCCTATTACCGCGAGGTAATCCGCGCCGCCGCCTACTCGCCGGCCATGAAAGCCTTCCGCCAGACCCAGTTTGCCGACTGGATCGAACGCTACGCATTGCACGGGAAGCCGCTGCTCGAAATTGGCTGCGGCCGGGGCGAATACCTCTCCCTGCTGCGAGAGGTGGGCTTTGATGCACACGGTGTCGAATGGTCGCGTGCCAATCTGGCCGCCTGCCGGGCGGCCGGTCTGCCAGTCCGGCGCTCATTTCCCGGACGCCGCGGATTCGGGCCTGAAGCTCCTTTACCCTATACGGCCTTCGCCTGCTTCAACTTCATGGAACACTGGCCGGACCCGGTCGGCACACTGCGCGCTATCGGTGAACGGCTGCAAGACAATGGCCTGGGCTTCGTCGAGGTGCCCAATTTCGACATGATCCTGGATAAGGCGCTGTACGCCGAATTCATCGCCGACCACCTGAGCTATTTCACGCTCGACACGCTGACTTGCACACTGCGACTGTCCGGTTTCGAGGTCGTCGAAGCCCGTGCTATCTGGCACGACTATATTTTGTCGGCGGTCGTACGCAAGCGCCCGGTAATGAACCCTACCCGCCTAACGAAACGGCAATCCGAACTGCAACGCGAACTAGGCGAGTTCGTTGCACGCTACCCGAGCGGTACTGTTGCCGTTTGGGGCGCGGGACACCAGGCTCTCGCGGCAATCGCGCTGTCCGGAATTGCTCCAGGGCTGTGCTATGTGATCGACTCCGCGCCCTTCAAGCAGGGAAAATTCACACCGGCAACCCACTTACCCATAGTTGGCCCAGAGCATTTGCACACTGCCCCCGTATCAGCCATCATCGTCATGGCTGCTGCCTATTCCGACGAGGTAGCGGCTACCATCCGGGCCAACTACTCGCCCGAGATCGACGTTTGCATCCTGCGTGATCGCTGCTTGGAGCCGGCATGAATCGACAGTCAGCCGAGAGCGAACTCGAATGGCTCACCGCACGTCTGCTGGACACCGTTCAAGATGCGAGAAAGGGATTGCCGCAGCCGGTTTTCGAATTGCTGAGCCGTCTGACCCCACTCGTCAACGTCGATTTGCTGGTTAAAGACAGCAACGGAGGCACTCTCCTCACCTGGCGAGGAGACAAATTTTACGGCCCCGGCTGGCACATTCCCGGCGGCATCGTCCGCTATAAGGAACACATGGCCGACCGGATCGCCGCCGTGGCGCACAGCGAACTCGGCGCTACCGTCAGCTTCGATGCCGTACCGCTCGTGATGCGCGAAATTCACGCACCGCATCGCGAGGTGCGCGGCCATTTCATTTCTCTGCTCTTTGCCTGCACCCTGACGGCCCCTCTCGACACAAACCTAAAGTTCGACGCCAACGCTCCGAAAACAGGACAATGGATGTGGCACAATGCCAGCCCGGAAAACCTGATTCCGGCCCATCGCGCCTACGTCCCCTGGATCGACAACGCAGCACCGCTTGGTTTTTCCCTGCTATCCCGCTAAGCCGGCGGGATCGCGAAAATCCCCGTGGGCTGTCACCGGAAACAAACGATGAATGCACCCTCTGAATCTCCCATTGCGGCCCTGACGGCCGAGGAACAAAGCAAACGCGAGGGATTGCAACGACGCAAACCCTACGTTGCCGCCAAACTCGCCCGCATCGTCGAGATGGAAGAACGCGGCGAAATCAGCCCGATCATCCGCCTCGAAAAAAGCTACCTGTGCAATTTCCAGTGCACCCACTGCTCGGCGGAATACTACATGGACCGGCACCTGGAAAAGGTGCTGAAAATCGTCGACGAGCGCCGCAAGATCGAACTCGACGACATCCGCCGCCTGTCCAAGGAGGCCGACGAACTCGGCCTCGCCCGTTTCGTCATCACGGGCGGCGAACCGCTGGTAATGAAGGATTTCGATGCAGTAGTCGAGGCCATTGACCCGGACAGGCACTATATCGTCACCGACACCAACGGCTGGTTCCTCGATCTGGCGCGTGCACGGCACATCAAGTCGATCGGCGTCGAAAAGGTGCAACTGTCGCTGGACAGCATGATCGAGGCCGAACACGACGCCTTCCGCAACAAGCCGGGCTCCTACAGGCGTGTGATGCGGGCAATCGACGCCTCGCTCGAAGCCGGCCTCAACCTGATTCTCTCCACCGTGTTGGTGAAGGGACGCGTCAAGACGCAGGAATTCCTCGATCTGTGCGAGTTCGCCAAGAAGCGGGACATCGGCCTCTACGTCTCCTACGCAAAACCTACTGGCTCTTGCTCGGAACACCCCGAATTCGTCATCGACAAGGAAGATGCCGACCTGCTGCGCGAGTTCGAGAAGGACTACAAGGTCTTCACGCACATGACGCCCAGCTACGGCTCCTACAAGGGCTGCATCACCGTTAAGGGCATCATCACCGTGACCTCGACCGCCGAAGTCACCCCCTGCCCCTACATCGATTTCTCGCTCGGCAACCTGCGCGAAACGCCGCTCAAGGAAATCCTCGCCCGCGGCATGCGCAATCCTTGGCTCGGCCCCTACCGGCCGGACTGCCTGATCGGCGAAGACCCGAAATTCATCCGCATCCATGCCGAGAAGACCAAAGGAGCGAATTTCCTGCCGCTCCGCTGGGGACAGGGCTTTTCCGATAACGACTCAGTTGTCGATACACCGTCTCCATCCGCAGGCGCGACGCCGAGCCATTTCGACGAGAGCGGCCGCTGCATCCCGGAAAGCACGGCTGCGGTTCACCCGATTTCCCGGCAATATTTCAAATTGCCTCAACCGGCTATCGACCTGGCCGCAATCCGCCAGCGCGTCGCCGCCACTCTGGGCGACAACGCCCTACCGGACGAAGCGGAATTCCGCCAGCGGATCGCAGCCATCCGCCAAAAAATCGGTGATGACCCGACCACCCATCAGTTGCTCAACGGCGTCTGCATCCCCTTCCTGCTACCCCAAGCGACACATGACGACATCGGCCAAGCGCTCGACGAACGCTACCTCCCGGCGGTCGAAAAAGCCTTTGCCGCAGCCCTCCCCGACTACACCTTCAGCAACCACCACAAGGCCGGTCTGGCCGGCAAGCTGGCTACCGCACCGGAATCCCGGCACGGCATGCTGATCGAGCGCATGGCGCAAGGGGCCGTAGTCGGCTGCTATTTCCCCGCGCTGACCGAATATGCCCCGCCGCTGGCGCTCCGGCGCATGACGACGCTGCCCGAATACCTATTGCTGGCCGGCGGCTACGACACCTGCGCCACGCTGATCGCGGCACCCGACTTGCTGCTCAACCGCGAAGCCTATCCACCGCTATTGTGGCTTGCCGCACTGAATCCCGAGAAAGAAAGCGTCGGCTATCACTTCGAAGCCTACGGCTACAACCTTACCTTCAACCGCCGGCTGCACTTCGGCGAGCCGGCGGAATACTGGGCCAGCGCTCTGGTCGCGCTGGGCTGACATGACGTACAAGGCGGCGCCGGAATTCGACGCCCTCGTCGGGCGCGTACCCGAAGAAATCTGGCAAAGGCTGCGCGGCACCCGCTGGTTCGTCACCGGCGGCACCGGCTGGTTCGGCCGCAACCTGCTGGAAACTGTCGTCAGGGCCAATACCCTGATCGGCACCGGCATTGCAGTCACGATTCTGAGCCGTAACCCGGCCCGCTTCGCAGCAGAAGTCCCTCATCTCGCCAGCGCCCCCGGGATCGAATTGCAGTCCGGCGACATCACCGATTTTCCATTCCCCGCCGGCGATTTTTCCCACGTTCTCCACGCCGCCGCTACCTCTGCCCGGGAAACCAGCACCGGTGAACCCCCGCTCGCCAAGTTCGACATGCTGGTCGACGGCACCCGGCGCGTTCTCGAATTCGTCCGCCGTTGCGGCGCAACACACCTGCTGTTTACCAGTTCGGGCGTCGCCACCGCGCCACCCGTCGGCGGCATCTATCGCGAGGACGAGATAGCGGCGCCATCGTCCCTCGACCCCGCGACAGCCTTGGGCCAAGGCAAGCGGGCGGCAGAATTCCTGTGCGCCAGCCACGGCGCCGCCTATGGTATTAACACCACGATTGCCCGCTGCTTCAGCTTCGTCGGCCCCTTCATGCCACTCGACCTACACTACGCGATCGGCAACTTCATCCGCGAAGCCTTGAACGGCGAGCCGATCATCGTCAAAGGCGACGGCAGCCCGCTACGCTCCTACCTATACACAGGCGATCTGGTGATCTGGCTGCTGACCTTGCTGGCCCGGAAAGGCAGCCCACGCATATACAACGTTGGCTCCGACCGCGGCATATCGATCGGCGATCTCGCCGAGCGAGTGTGCGATGCGCTCGCTCCGGGACTCAACGTTCGCATTCTCGGAAAAACGACTCTAAGCGTCGGCAACCCGACCCGCGACCACTATGTTCCGGACATCACCCGCGCCAGGGAAGAACTGCAGCTTGATGTCTGGACTCCTCTGGAACAAGCCATCCGCGATACCGCCAGTCACGCACTCCGCAGTACCGGCCTACCAATTTTGCACGGAGCAACCAAGCATGACCTATAGAAGCACCGATACCTGCGGCCCCAACAAATTTGAAAACCTGCGTGCTTTCGCCGGCCAATCGGGCAAAGTGCCAGTTCTATTCGGCGCCGGCATTTCCGGTGAGTACATCAGCCACTACCTGACCTACAGCGGCTTGCCAGCCGCCTTCTTCGTCGACAACAGCAGCAATCGCATCGGCAAGGAAATTAGCGGTATTCCCGTTCTATCTCCTTCGGCACTCGAATCCGGCAAACACGGGGTAATTATCACCTCGGAACGGTACGCTGACGAAATACTCGCGCAACTCCAAGCCGCCGGCCATATCCGCGATGATATTCATGTGTTGCGTCAGTCCGAAATCCAGACCACTTTCGACAACGATCCGGCATGGCCGGATTATGCGATTACGCATTACTCCATCCCCTTCTTCAAGAAGTACCTGGACGGAAAACAGATAGACCATTCGGCCGACATCCTGGCGAAAGGCCCTTATCGCTTCATCAATCCTTTCTCCGCAAGCCCTGGCTATCGGAAGGGTTTCTTCGCCGCCTACCTGGATTACGTTCTGCCGAATTTGTTCGACGATTTCTCGATGGTCGTCGAAGGGCCGGGCGAATATGGCGCGGTACAGATACGACCTGGAGATAACGTCATCGACTGCGGGGCAAATGTCGGCCTGTTTTCGGCGATTGCTGCGGCGCACGGGGGTGAGGTGCATGCCTTCGAGCCACTACCGGAATGTTTCGCCCTACTGGAAGATACTGCGCGGCTCTTCAACGGCAACATCCGGGCATGGCCGCTTGCGCTAAGTGATGCACCGGGCAGCATCCGGATGAGTTTTCCGGAAGACGGCGCCAACACCGGGGGATCGTTCGTGCTTAATGCGGGTAGTCTCTCCGTCGAGGTCGAAGCCACAACTATCGACCGCTTCGTTGAAACCAACGGCCTGAAACGCGTCGACTTCATCAAGGCCGACATCGAAGGTGCAGAGCGTTTCATGCTGCAAGGCGCGACCAAGACTTTGCGCGACCATGCACCGAAACTTTCAATCTGTACCTATCACCTGCCCGACGATCCAGCAGTGCTTGAATCGATCATCCGTGCGGCGAATCCCAATTACGTGATCGAGCATCGGTGGCAAAAACTCTATGCCCATGTTCCTGATCGCTAACGTCTGATTATTCGATCTGGATAAAAGCACCAGCGACACCAATAACGCCCCTACCAATCTAAAAATGTCCGACAATTCAGCCGCTGAAATTCGCGAAAACTTACCTGCCACCTTTCTTTCCGTCCTGATCATCGACTACGCCCCCGAGCATCTGGCAGAGTTGCTTGACGATATATTCGCGCAGAAACAAATCACAAGCCTTGAAGTGATTTTGAGTGACGACATCTCTAATGATGTCACTTGGGAAATCGGCAATCGCTATGCCCGGAAATATGCCGGGGCCGTCACCCTGCTGCGCAGCCAATTCACCTTTGGCGCCTCGGCGACATTCCAAAATCAGATTGCGATGGCTAGAGGCCGGTACTATATCCGGCTCTCTCGCAATCAAGCATTCAACCCCAGCCAAATTCTCCAGACTATCGCCACCCTGGATGCCAATCCATTATGCAAGCACGAATTGGTTGGCCGGGTCAGCGAGCGCTCGCTCCCAAAAAAACTCAGCGCACAAATCCACAGCTTCGAGCATCGTGGACAGCCTTTGGTGAGCATCTGTGTTTATAACTACAACTATGGGCGCTACCTTGCCCAATGCCTTGATAGCATTGCTGCGCAAACCTACGGCAACATCGAAATCTGTTTTTCCGACAACGCCTCGACGGATGATTCTTGGGAAATCGCTTTGGGTTTCGCTCGACGCTACCCGGGCCGGATGAGTCTGATCCGCAACCGTGAAAATTTTGGCGCGACGAACAATCTGGAAAATACCCGGCGAAGCGCCAAGGGCAAATATCTTTTGCTATTGTGTAGCGACGATGCAATAAAACCAGATTACATCGAACGTTGCGTGACTTCGCTGGAACAGCATCCGGAAGCTGCTTTCGCCCTCGTTCATCGCGAAATAATCGACGACAGCGGCAACTCTATCGATGAACCGCCTTTTTACGACCGAACCTGCATGATCCCGGGCGAGGAACAGGCCGCCGTCTATATGATGGCTGCAGTCAATCCAAGTATTTCCCAAGTCCTCTACAACCACGAGAAGCTACGCACCTACACCCTGCCTCATAGCTTGACCGTACGCTGGTTTGGGCAGCGCCTGATGGATTTTTTCCTTTGCCTCGAATCGCCCATTGTCTATATCAAGGAGCCACTGCTGCTGAACCGAATCCATGGTCAAAGCGATGGTGCGGCAATCGATTCGAGCATGGTTCAAGGTATTGGCCAATACATGCTGGCGCTTCAGTTTGCTGAAACGGCCTCCCAGTACGGCCTGCAAAAACCCGCTGCCCGTCTGGGTGCTGCCATTGAAAAGATCGGTCGCCTTTGCTTGCGTTACTGCACCACCTTCCTGCTCCGCAAGGACGAAGTCACCGCCTTGCGTTATCTGCATCTGGCACAAGCACTGTTTCCCGGTGTCGCTATCGAGAACAACTGCGTGGTGCTGAAAAAATACTGGGATGTGGACGCCGAAGAGCGTCAACGTATTTTGGAGGAACTTGCCATCCAAACTGAAACTACCACCCGCAAGGTTTCCTACGCACCGCCACCGGGCAGCATCCCTTGCTGACGGCAACAGAACGGGAGCGTCATGAAATATTTTGCCGGGTGGGGAACATTACTCGAACAATGCTTCGATGAACTCTGTCATTTCATCGGGGAGCGCCCCGATTTCATCTGCGATAACGCAATCCAAAAACATGGCAGGAAACTGCACGGGGTTCCCTGCATTAATTTCGATACCGCCCGAAACGATCCCGATGCTGAATTCTTCATCACGGTCAGAAACTATCACGGCATTGCCCGGCAGATCGAAAATCAAGGACATCGATGCATTCGCATTGTTCATTTCGAGCGCGGCTATTACAAGTTGAGCCGCATCACACTATGGGACAACCGGCCCATCCCATCCCTGCCTTTTCCTACTGATTTTTTTCGGGGCAAGAACATATTCATCAGCGGTGCCTCCCGAGGGCTTGGGGCAAGCCTCGCTGTCCATCTCGCCGCTCTGGGAGCGAACCTGACACTCCATGCCCGACGGCTCGAACACCTGAAAAAAATACAGGCCGCCTGCAAGGTTTATGGGCAAGAGGTCGCTGTCATGGCAGCGGATCTGGAAGATCAGACTGAAACACAAGCGCTGATCGACAAATTGATGCACACGGCAAACGAACCGGACATCCTCTATAACAATGCAGCCGTTCCCCCAAAGGCGCCAGCTAATCAGTATCAGATACTGAGCAGCGATTTTGAACGCAGCTTCAGGATCAACACGATCGCCCCGATACTACTGGCAAATGCTTTCCTCCCCGCCATGTTGGCCCGAAAATTTGGTCGCATTGTCAATGTCAGTACTGAATCGCAGCATCGTCCTGCGATCGCGGCGTATACATGTAGCAAGGCTGCTCTGGACAAATTCGTCTTCGATCTGGCACCCACGCTGGATGGGACTGGTGTCGCCATCAACCTGGTCAACCCCGGCGCATTACGCACCGATATGAACCCGACCGGGGCACAACCAGTGGAGTCTGCTATCAATGGGCTGCTCGTCGCCGCTCTGCTAGAACAAAGCAACGGATGCTGGATTTCCGCGCAGGATTACAACGGTCTTTCGCTCGACGAAGCACATGCAGAGGCAATTACCCGTCTAAATATCGCATCACCATGAACGCTTACACCCCTAACGATTTCGTCAAAAGCTGTCCCAAACTGGAGGCCGGCCTCCGCTTCGGTCCCGAAGGCATTCGGGCCTGTCAGCTCGGCCCCTTCGCCGCGCCGGTTTACTGGAGCGCGAAAGAAGCCGCTGCGCTCGACATCACCAAAGCAATGATCATCGACAAGCGTCGGCAACTGTTCGATATGCTGAACGACCCGGACACTGACGTCATCTGCAAGAAATGCGAAATGATGGAAATCAAGCGCTTCAAGGATGTCGACTTCACCCGGCTCGGTCGAATTGACCACGCGCCACGCACGATCTGTAATTTGCGCTGTGATTTCTGTGGCTTCACCCAGGCGGAAAAACGAGGTGATCTGCTTAATGCATTCGTTGAGTCCGACTACAACTCCCTTGCCATCCTTAAGGTATTCAAGCCGGAAGATGTTCAGTGGGATGCAGCCGTCGACTTCAATGGTGGCGAAACAAGCCTAATAAAAAATCTTGGCGCCTACCTTACCTGGTTCAACCAGATGAAGATTTCCGTACTGTTGTTCAGCAACAGCGTCATCTTCAAACAGGAGATTTACGACGGTATCGCCAGCGGCGCCATCCAGTGGGCCGTTACCTCCGTCGATTGCGGCACTCCTGCCACCTATCAGAAAACGAAAAAAGCCGACGTCTATGGTCGCGTGCTCGAAACAATCACCCGCTATGCCGATGCCGGTAGCCGGGGGAAAGGAAAGCTTGCTATCAAATACATCTTCACCGAGAACAACTGCTCGGATGAAGACGTCTATGGATTCGTCTATGCCATGCTGGCAATCCGGCCACAAAGAATATGGCTGACATTCGATTTCTCTCCCTTCAGCATCATTCCACCGGATGCCGACGATTTCCATGGTTTCAATTTCGATCGACAGATTGCCGCCTACGCCAAGATGTACCAACTGTTCAAACAACACGGGCAGGACGTAGTGCATTACACCGAAGGCCACCTGGCAAAAATCAGCAAACCGGGGAAACTGCTGCTGCAACGCGTGCTCGACGAAACCGACAATGCCCCCACAAAAAAAAACGATCCGCGGCTCATCCTGCAAAATTTCAGGGATCCGGTCGCTTCCGACTACGAATACACCAGCGTGCTCTGCAACAGCGAGGCCATCGTTGATGCCGGACAAGGGCTGGCCTTCGATCTAAGCGCCAAGAAGGTCGCACTGGCTCCAGCCACCCAGAAAGTCATCGCTCTACTCAGTCACCCGGCGCTGGCGGCAAGTGAAATCGTTGGCTTCATCGACAAAAACCCCGCGATGGAAGGTAAAACCATACAAGGACACCAAGTCGTAACATACGAAAACGCCCCAGAGTACGATTTTGTTCTCGTTTCACCGCCTGCGCAGCACAAAACGGAAATCATTGCCACGCTTTACCAGCACCGATCCGGTGCAGCAAAAATCCTGGTCGTTGACTGACACGCCAATGCCAAACTCTCCCCGACTTCCTGAAAGCGGCTTGGTTGTCTATGGTTTAGGCGGAGCCTTTCACTGGTTCCACGAAATCTTCATGCACCGCCTAGGTTACCGCCCCGACTATCTCATCGATCGTAATGCGCGAGAAGGGGAACACTGCGAAGGTATCCCGATAAATAACGACCTGTCCGCCCAAATTGATGCGGCTTGCCGTAATCGTTATACCGTTGTCGTTTGCACCGGCAATAAAAAAACGTTCGAGCAAATCCACATTCAGCTCACTGGTGAAGGATTCGAGAATATTGTCTGGATTCATGAACTGTATGAAATCCACGATCCCTTTGGCTTATCTCAGGAAACTTTCACTAATGCAAATGCTGGACAGGCACTCCAGATTGCAGCCGCCCGCGCAGTTTTCCGGGATGACTTGAGCCAGGAAATATTCGAGAATTTCATCGAAACTCATCGTACCAAGATCCCCCGCTCCATTCCTCAATCCCCGCCTGAAACGCAATACCTCCCTCTCGACATCGACGAAGAGATATCGTTGGAGCGTATCGTCATGTGTGGGGGAGATCAAGAAACACTTATCCAGCTTTCTCGAAAGATCAAGTCTCCGCTCGACGCCATCGCCATCTTTGAACCCGACCCACGTGGATTTCAAAAATTCTCAGACATGCAAAATATCAGGAACTGGGTCGGGGATATCGAGAATCTGACAAAATTACTCGTCGTTTCTCCTTGTGCCATTAGCGCCGAAACCGGTATCGCATCGTTTACGAGTGCTCTGACAACCTTTGGTTCAAGACTGCACCCCGAAGGTACGAGCGCTGTACTGCGGACTACTCTCGACCAAACCATTCACGGCATCAAACCCACCTATATCTGTGCAGATATCGAAGGGGAAGAAATCAACATGATCCATGGCGCAAAGAAAACCATCAAATCCTTTAGACCCTCATTGGCTATCAGCGTTTATCATGAAGCTTCGCACATCTGGAAAATCCCCAACTTGATCCAAAAAATCAACCCGGAATATAGGTTTTACTTGAGAAACTATACCGGATTCTGTGCCGAAACAATTCTTTACGCCATTTGCAATAAGGCCAATCGCCCCGCCCCCCAATAAAATAGGAAGAGACAAAAATGAACACGATTCTCAGGGAAATATTATCCTTGGTTGAACAATACAAAGATACACCAGATTTTCTCGATGTGCTCTTCGGCAAAGACAAAACAGATGCCGTCAATGGCAAGCCCGTCATTATTTGCTGCGCAGGCGACTTGGGCACCCAAATGCTTTCAGTATTGCAAAGAGCTGGAATCTTTCCGGTTGCGCTGTGTGACAATGACCCAGCAAAAGCAGGACTATTGCACTTGCAGACCCCAATACTCCCTTTCGATGAAGCCTTCAGAATACACCCAGATGCTTTTTTCATTATTGCCACACACAAACAACGGGCCAACGTCCACCGCCAACTGATTGAAATAGGCGTCACCCCCCGTTCAATTAAATGCACCGACCAAAACACAGACCTTATTTATCTGTATATTGGAGTAGGAACACAAATTCCAATTCAAATATCCAGGGAATCCCACCCCTCTCAGCGCTATATTGATTACCTAAAATCAAAACAAGAAAGCATTGCTAAAGCCCATGATATTTTGTGCGATGAGAAATCGCGCCAACTCCTCATCACCAAGCTTGCCTTACTAGCTTCAGAGGGGCAATTCAGCCTATTTGCAGAATACATCTACAAATTCAGCGAGCCATACCGGGATTTTGGACTCATGGGCTATGACGGAACCCCTGAAGATTATTATTATTTTAACAACGATATCTTTGGAATTAACGACGGCGAGATTTATATTGACGTTGGCGCATTTGATGGTGACACGATAGAAACATTCATTGACGCATGCACCAGAAACGGAAAATCCTATCAAAAAATCATTGCCTTTGAGCCAGACCCAGGTTGTTTCAGCAAGCTATCTAAAAACTACGCCGATCAAGAAAAAATCGAGCTCCACCAACTCGGCCTGTGGTCAACGAGCACACAACTTAGATTTTTCTCCACGAATGCAGGGGCCTATGAGCAGGGTGCATCCATATCCGAATCAGGTGACATCGTCATCGACGTAACGAGTCTGGATGATTTTCTACAAGGAAAATGCATAACTTTGTTAAAGATGGACCCTCCCGGAAACATAATCCCGGAGGTACTGCGTGGAGCCGCATCGACAATACGCAAATACCGCCCCAACCTTGCCATGGGCGCCTATCACGGGCCTGATTCAATTTTTGAAATACCGATCCTGTTGCACGACATATGCCCCGAGTATCGGATGGCGCTACGGCAAAATACCTGCCACTTATCCGACACCGATTTACTGGCCACCATCAGTGAGCTGCAAGACCAGCGTCAGTTTTACGAGTAACGGAACAACATGCCGAACAGCATACCTAGATCACCCGTAGGTTTTTTTTCGACGACAAGTCACCCTTACTATATTTGCGCTCCCGATTATCGACAGAACTCAGCAGGTATCAGATGTCTGCACTATCTCTGCCACATACTTAATGAATCGGGTTTTGAGGCCTACATTGCTCCCGCAACTGTAACCAACCCCTATCTACGCACCCCCTTGCTGACGCAGAAAATCGCACGAACGCATTTTGCAACGGGTCGAATTCCCATTGCTGTCTATCCCGAAGTCACTTCGGGCAACCCCTTTCAACTACCGGTAGTCGCTCGCTGGCTACTCAACAGACCAGGACTTCTCGGCGGCGACAAGGAATACGCTGATGACGAAATCCTGTTTTGCTATGACCCGTGGGCGGTACCGGCCGGAATGCACGCAGAAACGCTCCACATTCCTTCGATCGATACGCGCATTTTCAACAATATCGACAATGAGCATGACCGGCAGCGCAGCGGTTTCTGCTACTACGCCAACAAATACCTCGCCTCTGGTGGAAGCGTAGCCCCGGAACTAATTCAGGAAGGTATCAGTCTCGGACAGGGAATTGTCCGCAGCCACGAAGAAATTGCCGCAATTTTGCGCAAATCAGAGTATCTATATTGTTATGAGCAGTCGGCGCTCATACAGGAGGCTTTAGCGTGCGGCTGCCCGGTGATCATCAAGACATCGGATTACTGGAAAAAAAGCCGCTGGACAGCGCGTTTTTTTGGTGCAGCAGAAGACACAGACCCGGCCGGACTTGCAGCGATCAAGGCCGAAGTCGCCCAGTACCACGACGTACTCCAAAACCACCAGAAAGAATGTTGGGGGTTTTTCGACAACTTTACCGCCATCACCCAACAGGCTGCCGAACGCTTTGTGAGCGCGCCGACGGCAATCCATGACATTGCACAACTGAACGAACGTCCTGCCCTGGCATGGGCTACGGCACCTAGTGAGCGGAAACTACTGAATGGTGTATTTACTCGGCTTTTCGGCGCCTGTTTTCCCTCCGAAGATAGTAATGGGGATTTGGCCGCGCTGCCCCCCCCCGATTTCGACTTAAACCAGAGCACTTGGCTCGCCAGCAGGCGCTTGCAAGATGGTGACGACAACATCGTCGCCAAGGCCAGTGAGGACTGGCACACTTTTCCCCAGTTCCACCTTGTTATCCGGCATTTCAATGACGGAACCCGGCTATTGGCCGATACATTGGAAAGCCTGAACCACCAAATCTACGGCAACTGGCGTGTCGATATTGTCACGACCTTGTCGCCACCAGACAGTATCGAGCTACCTAGCTTGGCCTGGCACAATATCGACAGCGATGAGCATGCAAAAACGACCATTGACTTTGTGATTGCCACCGCCGGTCGCGACTGGATCGTCGAACTTCCACCCGGCGCTATCCTCGACCCTCTCTGCCTGTGGCGCGTGGCCACCCACATCGCACAATCCGGGAATATCGCAGCGATATTTACCGACGACGATATCCATGACCGGATGGGAATGCGCCAATCCCCCCGCTTCAAACCCGGCACCAACCCCGAATGGCTGCTATCCGCCGACCTTGCCGGCCCGCTGTTCGTGCAGCGAGAAACCTGGCGAAACAGCGGCGGCGCCGCGCAGCAAGGACAAAGCGCGTGGTTCGACCAGTTGCTGCGAGTGGCCGCCACGGCCGGCTGGGCAGGTATAAGCCACATCCCGGATGTGCTCATCAGCTACCCGGGTAATTTCCCTTCATCCCCCGAAGCTTGCCTGCATGCCCTGCAGACCTCCGCTTCCCCGGCGGCTGGTTGCGAAATCAGTCCGGTCAGCGAAAGCGCTTGGCGAATTCGCTATCCGCTTCCGCCCATACCGTCGATAACCCTCGCCGTCATCTCTCGCGGCCAGCTCGAATTCCTGCAAGGCTGCCTTGAAAGTCTGGTCGAGCATACTCCTTGGGCCGATATTGAACTCCTGCTAGTCAGAGAGCAGACCGACGACACCGAGTTGGAAAGCTGGTTGGCCGGCTACCGCTTTCATGGCGCTTCACCGCGCCAAGTACTCCTGCGAAACGGGGCCAGTTGGGCGGAAGCCTGTAATGCCAGCATTATTTCGGCCACGCATGAACACATCGTGCTGTTGCAGGAAGACACCCGGATTCTCGATCCGGACTGGCTTGAAAATCTGCTCAGAACCTTGAGCGCACCGGATGTGTCGGCAGTGTCTCCGCGCCTCGTCCGACCGGTAACGGGCCTGATCGCCTACGCCGGTGACATCCTCGGCCTGACTGACGAAAATGCCTCGCCGTACCAGGATGAAGCCAGGTTTTCCGACCCCAGCTATCTCGATTGCCTGCAAGTCGCACGGGACGTTTCCTTGCTGGCAAAAGGCTGCATGCTGCTCACGCGTAGCGATTACATCGCCGTCGAAGGAATGGAAGCGGAACACTTCCCCGACCACCTGGCCCACCACGACCTGTCGCTCAAATTACTCTCGGCCGGCAAGCGCATCATCTATCAGCCGCAAACTACATTGGTTCATTATGGGGAGGCACTGCGCGACCATTTGGCAACGTCAAACATGGCCCAGCAAGAAGCGCAGATTGCAGCATCACGCAATTTTGCCCAGCGCTGGATGCGCAAGGGTATTGCCGATCCGTACTGGAACTCGAACCTCAGCCTTGCCAGCAAACACCCCTTGTCCGAAGCCGCTTACCATCCCACTTGGCAATACATCCCGGCAAATCTGCCCCGCATTGCCGCCCGCCCCGTCACCAATGGTCAAGGCGATTTCCGCATCATTTCCCCGCTGATGGCGGCGCGCCGGGCCGGACTGGCGCTGGACTGCCTGTGGCCCCAGTCCGACTCCCGCGAATTCACTGCCGCCGAAATCGCCCGCTTGGGCGCCGACAGCCTGATCGTCCAGAACTACTTGGTCGACATTCGCCTCAATGGCCTGGCCGAATGGCGGCGCCATCGCACCGATACCTTCATCGTCTATGCGCTCGACGATCTCTGTACCGAAATGCCCCTGGCCAGCAGCCTGCGCAGCAATGTACACGCGAATGCGCGGAGCCGCCTGAAATTCGCCCTATCGCAATGTAACCGCCTCGTCGTCAGTACCGATTTTCTGGCCGAGGCCTACCGCCATTTCATTGACGACATCCACGTCGTCCCCAATCGGCTTGAAGAACGCATCTGGGGCCCCTTGCAATCCCGCAGGCAAACCGGAAAAAAACCGCGCATCGGCTGGGCTGGTGGCACCACGCACCTCGGCGACCTGAGCCTGCTGCGGGATGTCATTGCGGCAACACGCAACGAAGCCGACTGGGTCTTCTTCGGCATGTGCCCCGACGAAATCCGGCCACTAATCAGCGAATACCACGACTTTGGCCCCTTTGCCACCTACCCTGCCAAGCTTGCTGCACTCAATCTCGATATCGCCGTCGCTCCGCTAGAAACGAACCGCTTCAACCAGGGAAAAAGCAACCTACGCCTACTCGAATACGGCATCCTCGGCATCCCTGTCGTGTGCACCGACATTACGCCATACCGGAACTCACCGGCAAAGTGCGTTCCGAACAATGCTCAAGCCTGGATCGAAGCGCTGCGTGAACGGATACACGATCCACTGGCGGCTCAGACTGAAGGCGACGCACTTCGGGCGTGGGTGAAACGGGGTTACATCCTAGAAAATTTCCACGCCGAATGGCTGGCTGCTCACCTCCCCTGACTCTTCATACAAGCCACGGCATGCGGGCTAGATTTCCACCCAAGCAGAAACCGCTGAGGTTCGCCATGGAAAGCTCTTTTTCGTTGTTCCAGAGGGCTTTTCAAGAGCCATAAGCAGCCGTCCGACAACTCTAAAAAACCTTCAGCATTCAAAAATCAGAAAAAACCCTAAAGTTTTTCGCACAACGCTCGTTAATTAACTCAGGCGGCAACGAATCAACTCTCAGCGACTCGGTGCCGAAACGGAAAATTTGACCCGAAGGAGTTCAAAATGGCTGCGATCATCAACACCAACCTCTACTCGCTTAATGCTCAGCGCAACCTGAACAAGTCTGCGGCCGGTATGACCCAGGCTCTGCAACGCTTATCCTCCGGTCTGCGAGTTAATAGCGCCCAAGACGATGCAGCTGGCCTGGCCATCGCTACCAAGATGGACGCTGACGCCCGCGGCCTGACCGTTGCCATGCGCAATGCCTCGGACGGTATCTCCTACGGCCAGACGGCCGACAGCGCACTGGGTGCTGTTTCCGACATCCTGCAACGAATGCGCGAATTGGCTGTTCAATCCAAGAATGGTCTGATCGGCGACACGGAACGTGGTTACCTCGATAAGGAATTCCAGCAATTGCAGACCCAAATTGGCGATCTGCAAGCTGCTGCAACCCTGAACGGTCAATCAGTATTCTCGACCTTCTCGATTCAAGTTGGCTCTGCCAGCAACCAGACTCTATCTGCCACCTTCACCAGCGTTTCGGTAACCGGCAACGCCATCGGCACCTCTGCCAACGCCTCTAGCGCGATTACAGCGATCGACACTGCCCTGGCCTCGGTTAGCACTAACCGTGCAGAAGCTGGCGGCTACATGGGCGCCCTGCAATTCCGTATCCAGCAAATCGAAGCAGCCCGCGAAAACCAAACCGCTGCCCGTTCGCGCATCATGGATGCTGACTTCGCAGCGGAAACGGCCAACCTGACCCGCGCCCAGATTCTGCAGCAATCCGGTACCGCCATGGTCGCCCAAGCCAACCAAATTCCGCAGCAGGTTCTGTCGCTGCTCCGTTAAGCCGACCCGTAGCGCAAGGACGTAATCCCGATGCGGGAACCGCAAGGTTCCCGCATCAAAACCTTAGGGGGTCATTATGGACATCCAATCGGTAAATCTTGGCAATACCAGTGCCGCCTTGAAAGGACTGCCTGACAACAAGGCCGAGGCTGCTGCCAACAGCGCCAAAGTTATGAAGGCGAGTGAAACCGGGAACACCGAGCGCGAAACGCCGGTCAATAAGGAGACGCTCACTGCCGCAGTTCAGAAACTTCAGGATTTTGTGGCAAAATCAAGCGCCGACGTAGCTTTCAGTGTTGATGAAAGCTCCGGCATCAACATCGTGCAAGTCATCGACCGTTCATCGAAGGAAGTTTTGCGTCAAATCCCTTCGAAAGAGGCCATTGCTATTTCGCAAGCCATTGATCGTCTGCAAGGATTGCTGGTTCGCGATAAGGCTTAAACCGACCGGAGGCCGAAACCATGGCCACTACAAGCTCTAGCAGTTCTACCTTCTCCTCTTTAGGGGTTGGTACAGGTATTGATCTAAACTCCATGCTCACCAAATTGATGGCCGTGGAGCAGATTCCGTTGACGCAGCTCAACAACAAGATCAGTGACACGAACACCAAGATTTCGGCCTACGGTCAGTTAAAGTCCGCACTCTCGACGCTGCAATCCGCTGCGCAGACTTTTTCCACCCCCTCCAAGCTAAATACGTTCTCGGTTAGCAGCTCAGACGATACCGTACTCACGGCTTCAAGCGCCTTCACGGCCGCATCAGGAACTTATGCTATTAATGTGACGTCCTTGGCCAAGGCCCAAAAGGATTTCACGCAAAGCTACACCACCGGCAAGCAATTCGCTACAGCAGGATCACTGGTTTTCACTGTTGGCGGTGTTGCCAAAAGTCCAATTTCGGTCTCGGCCAATGCAACCCTTCAAGACATTCGCGCGGCCATCAACGATGCGAATATTGGAGTCAGCGCCAGCATTATCTCGACCGGCACGGCAGACCGTCTCGTTCTAAACGGAACGACTGAAGGTAGTGCCAACGCGTTTTCACTTGCTGTCACAGGTGGCGATACAGACCTGCAGAGCCTTGCCACTTTTGACCGCAGCGCCGCATCCGGCCTCGCCTATACCAATGCTACCGATGCCGCACTGACAATAGATGGGGTATCGATAACCTCATCAACAAACACCGTAACCGACAAAATCAATGGTATTACGATCAACCTGTTGTCCACGGGCACCTCAACCCTGAAGGTTGCCAGTGACGCAAACTCGCTGACCAAAGCAGCACAGTCTTTTGTTGATGCCTACAATAGCGTTGCCAGTTACATCAAAACCAATACAGCATACGATGCCTCCACTAAAGTAGCTCAGCCACTCAATGCGGAATCAACGATACGTTCTATTCAAGGCTTGCTGAATTCTTCGCGTTCCACGGTTCCATCATCGCTGACCAGCGCCACATTCAAGACGCTCAGTGAAATCGGGATATCGATTCAAAGCGACGGTACCATGACGCTGGACAGTTCCAAGTTGGAAGCAGCAATTGGAACTTCCGCACAAAGCGTCAAGCAAACCTTAGCTGCCTACGGTACAGAATTCGATACCGGACTTAATGCTGTTATCGGTACAACTGGACTATTAAAATCGCGCGTTGATGGCCTGAACGCCAGCATTACCCGCTACAATACTCAAGCGACCAGTTTGCAAAAACAGATTGATTTAACCGAAGCACGCTATCGCAAGCAATTCACTGCCCTTGATACGCTTATGGGCTCGCTGCAGACCACCAGCACTTACCTGACTCAACAATTAGCCAAACTGTAACGGTGGTATCGCCCAATGTTTGCAAAACCCCTCGACTCTTATCGACAAATGGGCTTGGAGGCGGACATCCGAGGTTCGGATCCGCACCGATTGATCACATTACTTTTCGAAGGCACCTTGGTCGCTCTCAAGAATGCAAAACGAGCGATCTCCGAAACCGATATCACGACAAAAACAAGCTGCCTGACGAAAGCCATCGAGATCATTAACGATGGCCTAATTGCAAGCTTGGATATTCAGCAAGGAGGCGAGTTAGCTGAAAGGCTGAAGGCTTTATATGAATACATGGTTTCGCGCTTGATCGCCGCAAACTTCAAAAACGACAGCAATGCCATTGCTGAAGTAGAAGAACTACTCGGCGAAATCTATGGCGCTTGGCAGGATATTCGAACGGAAGTGATCAAATAATGCCCAACTCACGGGTCGAGACTGAAAATAACGTTAAAACCCTGAGCGAAATGATTTGGCAGCTATTGCAGGTAGCTGAATCTGGGCGCTGGGATGACCTGGTGGCAATCGCCGCCGAAGCGCAAGACATCTTCCAGAAAATACTTACCAGCAATACATCACTCAAGGGCATGGTTTCCCGGGAAGAACTCTCTGCTCTTCAGAAGGCCTGCGAGCACCTGAAACTATTGTGCCAGGAGCGGCGGGAACAAATCGCTCCTCTGATCGAGAAACTGGAACGCATTACCCCGCAAAGCGGCTAATTTATGATTCCGCCCGATGTTGCAAGCAGCCTGCGCTTGGTTTTGCCGGATCAGCAGAACAACGCAACAAACCTGCAGACCCAACCAGTTGCAGGGGCTCAACGAATCACCGACCTGCTAAGCGACATGGTGCCGGGCCAGCGAATTCTGGCCGAAATCCAGGCACTCCTACCCAACGGAACGTACCGAGCAGTTGCTGCTCAGCGCAACATTACCTTAGCCCTCCCCTTTTCCGCAAAACCCGGGGACACCCTCGAACTGGAAGTAACCGAAAGCAACGGCCATCTGACGCTTGCGTTTGTCGCTGATCGTAGTTCATCAAATACATCAACGACAGCGCAAGAGTCGGTATCTACAACGCTGAGCCAAACCGGAAAGCTAATTGGTTCCCTGATTGGCAATAACAGCCCCCAAACGCAACAGCCTGCCCCCGCCCCACTCAATGGCAGCCAGCCACTTGTTGAGAAGATGCCCGAAAGCGGTGCTGAACTAGCGCCACTACTCAAACAAGCTCTTACCCAAAGCGGAGTATTTTACGAAGCCCATCAGGCCCGCTGGGTTGATGGCCAGCTAACCGTCGAAGCGCTTAAGCAGGAGCCCCAGGGCAAACTTGCCCCCCACTCCCTTTTGCCCCCCACCGCCAGCCAGGAACCAATTGCGGATATAAATTACGATAGCAAAACGGCGGCCGCACAATCTGGTCATACCTTGCCAAACATCCCCGAACCGCAGGCAAGCGAGAATCGCATGCCCCAGGAAATTGCCACTTTGGTTCGTCAACAACTGGATGGTTTAGCCAACAACAACTTTACCTGGCAAGGGCAAATATGGCCGGGACAACAAATGCGATGGGAAATAGGCGATTCCCCAGGGAAAGATCAGTCCGCCCCTCTCTCGGAAGAGAGGGAATGGCAGAGCAAACTTAAGCTTTCTTTGCCGTCGCTTGGCGACATTGACGTGACGCTGAATCTTAGACCTGGCGGGAAAGTCATGTTGACCATAAACGCGGAATCCAACACCGCCGAAGCTCATTTACGCCAACAAACCGAGCCCTTGTTGACCCAATTCACAACCGCTGGACTGGAAATCATCCAGTTGAATATTGAACATGCCCCTCCCGAAGAATGAAAGCACCCGGGAGGCAATCGCTCTCGCCTATAGCCAGACAGATGCCGCCCCACGGGTTGTCGCCAAGGGCAAGGGATTGTTGGCAGAAAAAATTATCGCCAGAGCCCGCGAACATGGCGTTTATGTTCATGAATCGCCTGAATTGGTCGCATTGCTCTCGCAAGTTGATCTCGACGAACATATACCATCACAACTGTACCTTGCAGTGGCCGAACTACTAGCCTGGCTTTATCGCATTGAAAGTAAGGCAAGCGGAAAACCAAACCACACCGTGAGCGGAAACATCTAAGCAGCTAGCTCCCGTCGAATCATTAACATGATGTTTGATTATTTAACCCAACCACCATGTCGTCCAATCCATCAAAATATCATCTCCCAGATTTTGAAATTGACCACAGCAGCGAATATGCCAAATACATAGTTGAGCAGCCTCACGAAGTACGCTATTACTTGGACACGCTGGCAACACATAAAGAATTTATCACCGCCTACATCAACGACGGCGAGCAAAACTTTCTAACCACGCTCCTCCATGTCGATGCAGAGAGCGGCACCTTGCTTTTCGATCCGCCAACATCTTCCGAACTTGTCGGCTTGGCAAGCCAGGCCAGTCAAATCACACTAGTTGCCTGGCTCGAGCGCGTGAAAATACTTTTCCGAACGGGTGCAATGGCACATGGCATGTTTGCCAACCACACTGCTCTCATTACCCGAATCCCCTCCTTGATATTGCGGCTTCAACGGAGGGAGTTTTTCCGACTGGATCTCTCTGCTGGAGAAGCCGTACACTATCGGATCACACTCGGCAGTTTCACCCAGAATTCGCAGCAAACACAACACTTGCGGGTATTGGACATCAGCGCAGGCGGCCTCAGTCTCGAGGCACCAATGGCGCTGCTCGACAGCTTTAAGCCTGAATGCCTCCTGAGTAACGGACGGCTGGAAATCCCAGGAGAGCCGGTACTCTCTGTAGACTTACGAGTGCAAAAATCGGTTGAGATATCAACCTATTCAGGAGCGCACAAACTGCGTATTGGTTGCACATTTAGCCATATTCCCGCTATGCGTTTGGCCACTATAGAACGCTACATTGCCCGAATTGAGCGAGAGCGAACCGCAAGAAATTCGGAACTCGCCGGTTAAACCTGGATATTCATCACATCCTGGTAGGCCGTGACCAGCTTGTTGCGTAC
>CAZDRS010000009.1:0-30862 GCA_964507585.1 uncultured Dechloromonas sp. | reverse complement strand
AATCCGAGAAGCTGACCTTCGTGCATCCCTTCGACGACCCGGAAGTGATCGCCGGGCAGGGTACCATCGGCCTGGAAATCCTGCGCCAGCACTCGCGCCACAACGGGCCGATCCATGCCGTGTTCTGCGCCATTGGCGGCGGCGGCCTGGCAGCAGGTGTCGCGGCCTACATCAAGCGCCTGCGACCGGAGGTCAAGGTCATCGGCGTCGAAACCTTCGATGCCGACGCGATGAAGCAATCGCTGGCCGCCGGCAAGCGCGTGCGCCTCAACCAGGTCGGCCTGTTCGCCGACGGCACCGCCGTCAAGTTCGTCGGCGAGGAAACCTTCCGCCTGTGCAAGGAATATCTCGACGAAGTGATCCTGGTCGACACCGACGCCATCTGCGCGGCGATCAAGGATGTGTTCGAGGACACCCGCTCGATCCTCGAACCCTCCGGCGCGCTGGCCGTCGCCGGAGCCAAGGAATACGCCCGCCAGCACAAGCTCAAGGACAAGAACCTGGTCGCCATCACCTCCGGCGCCAACATGAATTTCGACCGCCTGCGCTTCGTTTCAGAGCGGGCCGAGTTCGGCGAGCGTCGCGAAGCCGTCTTCGCCGTGACGTTGCCGGAAAAACCGGGCGCCTACAAGAAATTCCTGTCGCTGATCGGCAACCGCAACGTCACCGAATTCAACTACCGCTACCACACGGCCAGCGAAGCGCACGTCTATGTCGGCGTGCAGGTTGCCGACCGCAAGGAATCGCTGAAGCTGGTGGAAAGCCTGCAAAAGCACGGCTACCCGACGCTCGACCTGACCGAAGACGAAATGGCCAAGAACCATGTTCGCCACATGGTCGGCGGCCACGCCCCGGCGGTCTGCGAGAAGGGCCTCAAGGAGTTGATCTACCGCTTCGAATTCCCCGAGCGGCCGGGCGCGCTGATGAACTTCCTGACCCAGATGAGCGCCGGCTGGAACATCAGCCTGTTCCACTACCGCAACCATGGTGCCGACTACGGCCGCGTGCTGGTCGGCATGCAGGTGCCGCCGGGTGAAATGAGCGAGTTCAAGGGCTTTTTGAAGAACCTCGGCTACGCGCACTGGGACGAGAGCGAAAACCCGGCTTACAAGCTGTTCCTGGGCTGACCCTACCAAATTTACCCAACGAAAAATAAAACCGTTGGGTAAATTGAATGTCACAGCTACAAGTTACCCGATGAATTTCAATTTCGTGGGGTAAGCAGGGCTGCCGTATCGCTTTAATCTGCCGCGCTTTATCGTCACGCCCGAAGTTTCGAAACACCGCATTTTTGCTTGGATGTCGCCACCAATAATGCCGGATAAAAACTTGACCGTTACCACCCGCTCCGACGACGCCACCTTCGGCATCCTGCATTCCCGCTTCCACAAACTCTGGTCGCTGCGCCTCGGCACCTCACTCGAAGACCGGCCGCACCACACCCCGACCGCCACCTTCGAAACCTTTCCCTTTCCAGCCGGCCTCACCCCGCGCGATGCAGCCCCCGGCACCGCTCAAGCCTCCCCCGTGTGCATGGCCGGCGAGATCGTTGCCGCCAACATCGCCGCTGCCGCCCGCCATCTGAACGCATTGCGTGAGAACTGGCTCAACCCGCCCGAGTGGGTCGATTGGGTAATCACGCCGGAAGAGGAAAAAGCCGGCCTCCCCAAGCGCCCGGTCGCCAAGCCCGGCCACGAGGCCGACCTCAAGAAGCGTACGCTGACCAACCTCTACAATACCCGACCCGCCTGGCTCGACATGGCCCACAAAGCCCTCGACCAGGCCGTCGCCACCGCCTACGGCTGGGCCGACTACACGCCCGAGATGCCCGACGACGAAATTCTCCGCCGCCTGCTCAAGCTGAACCTGGAGCGGACGACTGGAAACAGCTAAGTACCTTTTACGATATCGACTGCGACGCCCCGGTACGCGAGCCATGGCTGCCATTTAACCCCGCCAGCCGATAAATTCCTAACAGATATATATTTGTTAGAATCAATTCTTTTACGGAATAACGTTAACTTTCTAGACTCCAGTCATACGGAATTTGTATTGATTGATTGGAGCCTTCCATGCGCAAGATCGCCCTTTTATCGGCCCTGACGCTCGCCCTCGGGATCGGCAGTGCCGTTGCCCAGACCACCCTGCTCAACGTGTCCTACGACCCGACGCGCGAGCTGTACAAGGATTTCAACGCCGCTTTCGCCAAGCATTGGCAGGGCAAGACCGGGCAGGCGGTCAATGTTCGCCAGTCGCACGGCGGCTCGGGAAAACAGGCAATGTCGGTACGCGATGGCCTGGAGGCCGACGTGGTGACGCTGGCGCTGGCCTACGACATCGACGCACTGGTCGAACGCAAGCTGATCCCGGCCGACTGGCAGACCCGTTTCCCGCACAATTCCTCGCCCTACACTTCGACCATCGTCTTCCTGGTGCGCAAGGGCAATCCGAAGGGCATCAAGGACTGGGGCGACCTGGCCAAGCCGGGCATTTGCGTCATCACGCCCAACCCGAAAACCTCGGGCGGGGCGCGCTGGAATTACCTTGCCGCCTGGGCCTGGGCGCTGAAGCAGCCGGGAGGCAACGAGCAAAAGGCCAAGGAACTGGTCACCGCCATTTTCAAGAACGTGCCGGTGCTCGATTCCGGGGCGCGCGGTTCGACCACCACCTTCGTCGAGCGCGGCCTGGGCGACGTACTGATCGCCTGGGAAAACGAGGCGCAACTGGCAGTTAATGAAATCGGCCGCGACAAGTTCGAGATCGTCGCGCCCAGCCTGTCGATCCTGGCCGAACCGCCGGTCGCGGTGGTGGACAAGGTAGTCGAGAAGCGCGGCACGCGGCTGACCGCGCAGGCTTACCTTGACTACCTGTATTCCGAGGAAGGCCAGACCATTGCCGCCAAGCATTACTACCGGCCGCGCGATGCGAAGGTAGCCGCCAAGTACGCAGCGCAGTTCCCGAAACTGAAACTGGTCACCATCGACGACACCTTCGGTGGCTGGCAGAAGGCCCAGAAGGCACACTTCGCCGATGGCGGCAGCTTTGACCAGATCTACCTGAAGAAATAGGCCGCGCCATGCCCGTCGAAGACCTGATTCGTTACTTCAACGCCGCCGACGCAGCCGGCGACAGCACGCTCTACGTTGCCGGCGAACGTGTCGAGGCCTGGCATGGCGGCCTGCACCTGGGTTCGCTGTTCCAGCCCATCGTCGACCTGCGGGCGGAACGGGTGGTCGGCCACCAGGCCAGCCTGAGCGTACGCCGGGCCGATGGCACGGCATTACCGGCCGAGGCCCCGTTCGCCCACTGCGAGAGCGGGCCGTCGGTCGTCCATCTCGACCGGCTGTGCCGCACCCTGCATGCGCTGAACTTCCTCGCCCAACGCCAGCACACCGGCGGCTACCTGCAAGTGGCGGTGCATCCGCGCCACCTGCAGGCGGTCAGCAACCAGCACGGCCTGGTGTACGAAGCCATCCTCAAGCGCTGCGGCCTCGGCCCGAGCGATATCGTGCTCGATATCGATCCCGGCGATGTCAACCTGGACAGCCATAGCACACAAGCCCTGGCCAATTACCGCCAACGCGGCTACCGGCTGGCCCTGCAAGCGCCGGAACAAGTCCTGGCCCTGCCGGCCGTTCTCGCCTTGCAGCCGGACATCCTGCGCCTGCTCGCGCCCGACCCGGCGATCTGCGCCACGGCACGTTCGGCCGGAATTCAGGTCGAAATCAACAGGATCGACGATGGCGCAACCTTCCGGGCGGCACGGGACAGCGGCAGCGACCTTGGCCAGGGCCGCCTGTTCGGCGAGCCGTCCACCGCCTGCCGGCCGACCCACAGCAGGTCGAGAAACCCCTACAATTCCCTCTCTTCGTTTGGAGCACGTCCATGAAAATCGCCAACAACGTCACCGAACTGGTCGGCAATACGCCGCTGGTCAAGCTCAACCGCGTCACCGCCGGCGCCGGTGCCACCGTCGCCGCCAAGCTGGAGTTCTTCAACCCCGGCCATAGCGTCAAGGATCGCATCGCCGTCGCCATGCTCGATGCCGCCCTCGCCGCCGGCAAGATCGGCCCGGATACCGTAGTGCTGGAGCCAACCTCCGGCAACACCGGCATTGGCCTGGCCATGGTCTGCGCCGCGCGCGGCATCAAGTGCGCCTTCACCATGCCGGAAACCATGAGCCGCGAGCGCAAGCTGCTGTTGAAGGCCTACGGCGCCGAACTGATCCTGACGCCGGGGCCGGACGGCATGGGCGGCGCCATCGCCAAGGCCAAGGCACTGGCCGAGGCCGATGCAAAATACTTCATCCCGCAGCAGTTCGAGAACCCGGCCAACCCGGAAATCCACCGCAACACGACGGCCGAGGAAATCTGGCGCGATACCGACGGCCAGGTCGACATCTTCGTTGCCGGCGTCGGTACCGGCGGCACCGTGACCGGGGTGGGCGAAGTGCTCAAGGCCCGGAAGCCGGGCGTCAAGGTCGTTGCCGTCGAACCGGATGCCTCGCCGGTGCTCTCCGGCGGCCAGAAGGGCCCGCACCCGATCCAGGGCATCGGCGCCGGTTTCGTGCCGGGCGTGCTGAATACGCAGGTCTACGACGAGGTGATCCGCGTCAAGAACGACGATGCCTTCGCCACCGCCCGCCGGATGGCGACGGAAGAGGGCCTGCTCGTCGGCATCTCCTCCGGCGCCGCCACCTGGGCCGCGCTGGAACTAGCCAAGCGCCCGGAAAATGCCGGCAAGCTGATCGTCGTCATCATTCCGTCCTTCGGCGAGCGTTACCTGTCGACGGCGCTCTACCAGCACCTCGACGTGTGAGCTCCTTCGACACGCCCGTCGACCGGCGCGGCTCCGACTCCTTCAAGTGGGGCAAGTACGCCGGTCGCGACATCCTGCCGCTGTGGGTGGCCGACATGGATTTCGCGGCACCGCCGGCCGTGCTGGCGGCGCTGCACCGGCGCATCGAACACGGCGTCTTCGGCTATGGTGGGCCGTGGCCATCGCTGACGGAGTCAGTACTCGCTCACCTGCAAGTCGAATACGGCTGGTCGATTGAAGCGGAGTGGATCGTCTGGCTGCCGGGCTTGGTCACCGGCCTGAATGTCGCATGCCGGGCGGTCGAAGGCGAGGTGGTGACGGCAAGCCCCATCTACCCCCCTTTCCTCAGCGCCCCGCATTTCTCCGGGCGCAAGCTGCATCGCGCCGAACTGGCGCTGACCGACGCCGGCTGGCGATTCGACCCGCCGGCCCTGGCAGCAGCAACCACCGCCGACAGCCGACTGTTCCTGTTCTGCCACCCGCACAACCCGGTCGGCCGCTGCTGGTCGCCTGACGAACTGCAAGCCATCGCCGCTTACGCCGAGCGCCATGACCTGGTCGTCTGCTCCGATGAAATCCATTGCGGCCTGGTGCTCGACCAGGACAAGCGCCACACCCCCTTCGCCAGCCTGTCGCCGGCAGCGGCCCAACGCAGCATCACGCTGATGGCGCCATCCAAGACCTTCAACATTCCCGGCCTCGGCTGCGCCTTCGCGGCAATCCCCAACCCGGCGCTGCGCGGCCGGTTCGAGCGGGCCATGCACGGCATCGTGCCGCACGTGAATGTACTCGGCCTGGCAGCCTGCGAAGCGGCGTTCCGCGACAGCGGCGACTGGCACCGCGAACTGCTCGACTATCTGCGTGGCAATCGCGACCGGGTCACCACGGTGATCGGCAGCCTGCCCGGCGTGCGCATGGCACCGGTCGAAGCAAGCTACCTGGCCTGGATCGACGTGCGCGCCCTGCAGCTGGACAAGCCAGCGGCCTATTTCGAAGCCCACGGCATCGGCCTCTCCGATGGCACCGATTTCGGTGCCCCCGGCTGGCTGCGCCTCAACTTCGGCTGCCCGCGCGCCACGCTGGACGAAGCGCTGGCTCGTTTCGGCAAGGCGGTCGCGGCGGCATAATGCCGGCCATGAACAGCTACACCCTCAGTCTCGCCTTCCTGTTCGTCGCGCTGCTCTGCCAGGTGCTGATCAGCGGCACCAGCGTCGAATGCTGGCTGCGCCGCGACCTGCCGCGCCGCCAGCGCACCACCTGGCTGGCCCTGTCGCTGGCCGGCCTGCTCTTTGCACTGCACCACGGCTACGCGCTGGAACTGGCCGTGCGCACCGGCCTCTACGATTTTCGCCAAGCCACGCTGACCATGCTGGCCGGCCTGCTCGCCGCCTACGCGGTGCATCAATTCCGCCGCCAGGCGGATCAGGGCTGAAAATCCAGGGAAACGCTGATCAAATCGCCATCCCCGCGCAGGCGGGGATCCAGTTCGTTGATTTCCCTGGATTCCCGCTTTCGCGGGAATGACATTTCTGAATAAATCAGTGCCTCCCTAGTCGATTTTCACTGCGCCGTTCTCGGTCACCAGCCAATCCAGCCGCTGGTCGTGGCTTTCCGGCTGGATGGTCGGCAGGCGGTTGATCTCGAAGCCGACCCCCACCGCCAGCGGCCGCGGGCATAGCGCCGCCAGGGTGCGATCGAAGTAGCCGCCGCCGTAGCCCAGCCGGTAGCCATCCGCGTCAAAACCGTTGAGCGGCAGCAGGATCAGGTCGGGAATCAGCCATTCGCCGGCCATCGGGGTCGGGATGCCGTAGCGGTCAGGTTCGAGCGGCGTTTCCCGTGCCCAGTGGCGGAAAGCGAGTGGGGCGTCCTCCTGCACGACAACAGGCAGCGCCGCCCGGGTGCCAAGCCCGGCCCAGTGCGGCACGATGGCACGCACATCCGGTTCGTGCTTGATCGGCCAGCAGAAGGCAACGACACGGGGAGCGGGCAGGGCGGCGGCCAGATGCGCAACGATGCGTGCCGACCAGGCATCGTGCTCGGCTTCGCTCAACGCCGCCCGTCGGGCCACCATGTCGCGCCGCAATGCCCGGCGCCAGGCCGTGTTATGCTCGTTCGATTCTTGCATCACCGTAATCTAGCATGAAGTTTCACGCCCGCCTCGCCCCGCTATTGCTCGTCTTTTCGCTATCCGCTTTCGCCCAGGATGGCGATTCCGCCTTCCTCGCCGCCCGCGATGCCTTCCGCGCCGGCAAGATCGACAAACTGGAGCAGGCCATCGGCCAGCTTGGCAATCACGAACTGGCGCCCTACGCCGAGAACTACCGGCTGCGCATGTGGATGGACAAGGGCGACCCGGCCGGCATCCGCGATTTCCTGCGCCGCAACGAGGGCAGCTATGTCGCCGAAAAGCTGCGCGCCGACTGGATCCGCTGGCTGGGCAAACGGGCCCTGTGGAGCGACGTCGACGCCGAATATCCCAATCTGCTCGCCCCCGAGCCGGACGTTACCTGCTACAGCCTGCAGGCCCGCACCGACCGCAACGTACTGGCCGAGGCCGAAAAACTCTGGCAGACCATGCTGGAGCCGCCGGAAGCCTGCCGGCCCGTACTCGACGCCCTGGTCGCCAGCCAGGCCAAAACGGCCGACGACGTCTGGGCACGCGCCCGCCGCCAGGTCGAAATCAACCGCCCCGGCCAGGCCCGGGCCACGCTCAACTACCTCCCCGACAGCCAGGTGCCCGATGCCCGGGCCTTCGACAGCGCACTGAATAGCGCCATGAGCTACCTGGTCAAGCAGGGCGCCGGCAACAGCCGCGCCAGCCATGAGCTGGCCGCCTTCGCCATCGCCCGCCTGGCCGCCAACGATCCGCGCATTGCTGCCGACGAACTGGACAAGCTCAAGAGCCGCCTGCAGGACAGCGAACGCCAGTGGGCCTGGAGCCAGATCGCCCTGCAAGGTGCCAAGAAGCATCTGGGCGAAGCCGTCGGCTGGTATGCCCAGGCCGGCAAGACGCCGCTCTCCGACGAGGGCTACCAGTGGAAAGTCCGTGCCGCGCTGCGCGCCCAGGAGTGGGGTGTCGTTCGCGACACCATCCAGGCCATGCCGGCCGAGCTGGCCGCCAAGCCGGAGTGGATCTACTGGCTGGGCCGTGCCCTGCATGCCGGCGGCCGCACCACCGAGGGCAATGCCCTGTTCGACAAGATTGCCGGCCAAGCCAATTTCTACGGCAACCTGGCCGACGAGGAGCTTGGCCGCACCGTCGTGCCGCCGCCCAAGGCCAAGGCGCCGACCAGCGAGGAGCAGCGCGCCGCCCGCGACAACCCGGGGATCCGCCGCGCCCTGGCCTTCTTCCGCAACGACATGCGCACCGAAGCCGTCCGCGAGTGGAACTGGGCGCTGCGTGGCATGGACGACCGCGAACTGCTCGCCACCGCCGACCTGGCCAAGCGCAACCAGATCTGGGATCGCGCCATCAACACCGCCGACAAGACGAAGAACGAGCACGACTACAGCCTGCGTTTCCTCGCCCCCTATGGCGAAACGGTGCGCCCGGCGGCCCAGAACCAGTCGCTCGACGACGCCTGGGTGTACGGCCTGATGCGCCAGGAAAGCCGCTTCATCACCAGTGCCAAATCCAACGTCGGCGCTTCCGGCCTGATGCAGCTGATGCCGGCTACCGCCAAATGGGTCGCCAAGAAGATCGGCCTGCGCGATTTCAGCCAGGGCAAGGTGCACGACACCGAGACCAACGTGCTGCTCGGCACCACCTACATGCGCCTGGTCATGGAAAACCTCGACAACCACCCGGTGCTCGCCTCGGCCGCCTACAACGCCGGCCCCGGCCGAGCCAAGAAGTGGCGCGCCGACCGGCCGCTGGAAGGCGCCATCTACGCCGAGACCATCCCGTTCAGCGAGACGCGCGACTACGTCAAGAAAGTAATGAGCAACGCGGTTTATTATTCCGCCCTGTTCAATGGCAAGCCTGATTCGCTGAAAGCCCGCCTCGGCACCGTCGGTGCCCGCACGGCCGATGCGCCCAAGGATGCCGACCTGCCCTGACCGACCATGGCCATCCATTCCGACGCCTTCGACACCCTGCGCGACTGCCGCGCCCTCTACCTCAAGCACCTGCGCGCCCTGCTCCAGGATAGCGGGCTGCTCTCCGGCAATGCCATCGCCGCCATCCAGGACGGCGCTGGCGGCTACTTCGACGAAGTCATCGCCAGCGACCAACGCGCCAGCTTCGCCGACGAGGTCGATGGCCTGACCGCCTCGCGCATCACCTTGCTGGCCGAAGACGATCTCGAACTGGGCATCCGCCTCGACAACATGACGGCCCGCCTGTTCGAGCGCACCGGCGGGGCGCTGTGGAAGCTGCACCTGCGCTTCGTCACGCTGCTCCGTCGCCCCGATCTGCCCAAGAGCGACAACCCGGTCGGCCCGAAAAGCATCTGCCGCGGGCTGGACGCAATGTTCGCCGCGGCCGGCGTCAACAGCCTCGACCAGAAGCTGGAACTGCTCGACCGCATCGAGGCCTACCTCGGCGAAAACCTGCCGGCCCTCTATGCCGAGCTGAACGACTTTCTCGATCGTGCCGGCATCGACGCCGCCCAGCCGGCCATCATCACGTCGCCGGACAGCCCGAGCAGTGCCCGGGAAGTGCCCACCGGCGCATCGACCAACGCCCTGCACAACCTGCAGCAAATGCTGGCCGCCCGCCTTCCTGCCGCTGGCGCTGCCACCGCCCCAGCCGCCGGTGGGGCCGCCGCCAGCCTGCTCAGCCAGTCGGCGCTCGAACAACTGATGTTCCGCCTCGAAGCGCTGGAACGCATGGGGCGCTTCGGCCCGCCGGTCATCCCCGGTGCCGCCAGCCCGAGCGAACCGATGATGCCGGCCCTGTTCTCGGAAGGTGCCGAACCGGCAGCCCCCAAGATCATCCGCTCGGCCGAACTGGGCATTCCGAAAACCGCGACCGAAAGCCTCGCCATCGACACCCTGGCAATGATCGTCGAAGCCATCTTCGACGATCCCGAATTGCCCGATGCACTGAAGGCCGCCATCTCCAGCCTGCAGATCAAGCTGCTCAAGGTGGCGATGAAGGACGACACGCTATTCACCGATGCCGCGCATCCGGCCCGCCGCGTGCTCGACCGCATGGCCGAGGCCGTGCTCGGCCTGCCGCTCGACACCCCGGCCCGCCACCCGGTCTGTGCCCGCCTGTTCGAACTCGCCTCCAGCCTGCGCACCGAACCGGGCACCGACCCGGCCAGCTTCACCGCCGCCGCCGAGGCGCTCGACGCCCTGATCGCCAGCCGCCAGGCCGAGGTAGCCAAGGCCGCCACAACCTACCAGGCACTGCTCGATCAACTCGACCGGCGCGACATGGTCGCCGGCCAGGTCGATGCCGTCACCGAACGCATCCGCGAAAGCAAGGTGCCGGAAAGCATCCGCTCGTTCATCGACCAGACCTGGCGCCCGGTTCTGCTGCAAATCGGCCAGGAAAATGGCCCGGACAGCCCGGCCTGGGAAGAAAACGTTGCCGCCATCGACGGCCTGCTCTGGTCGTTCCAGCCCAAGACCGATGCCGAGGAGCGCAAGCAACTGGCCCAGCGCGTGCCCGTCATCCTCAAGGTGCTCAAGGCGGGCATGGAGCGGGTTGGCCTCCCGGCAAGCCGGCAGGAGAGCTTCCTCGACGAATGCTTCCATCTGCAAACCCAGGCCCTGCGGCCCTCGCCATCCGGTGCGGCGGCCGAAGTGCCGGCCACCGGGCAAATCGCCGCCCCGGCCCTGCGCCTGCCGGCTGGCGAGCCTGTCGGCGGCCAGCTGAGTGCCGGCGACCGCGTGCTCGCCACCTACGACTTCCCGGCCCATCGCCCGCCGCCGACCCGGCCCGCGGCCTACGCCGTCGGCGACTGGCTGGCCTTCCGCAACGCCGATGCCACGGCCAGCATCGGCCAGGTAGCCGCCATCAGCCCGGCCAGCCGGCGCGTGCTGCTGCTCAACCCCGAGCGCCAACTCGCCATGGCCGTGCACCCGGCCATTCTCGACAGCCAGCTACGCACCGGCGAGGCAGCCCTCCGCTCCGGCCAATCGCTGTTCGAACGTGCGGCCGGGCGAGCGCTGGGCAAGTCCGGGCAGGGCTGAAGACGCCATCCAACCGCCCGAAACAGGCCAAATTGCCTTAAAATCCGTCTTTTACGATTCGAGTTTCCGGGGTTCAAAATGGCCATCAAGAAAGTCCTGCTGCTGGGGGGTAGCGGTTTCGTCGGTACCTACATCGTCAATCGCCTGTCGCAACGCGGCATCGAAGTCACCGTACCGACCCGCCGTCGCGAACGCACCAAAGCGCTGATCATCCAGCCCGGCGTAACCATGCCGGAAGCCGACATCAACTGCGAAAAGCCCCTGGCCGAGCTGATGAACGGCCACGATGCCGTGATCAACCTGGTCGGCACCCTGCACAGCCGCGACGTCGTGCTGCCCTACAGCCGCGATTTCGCCGAAGCCCACGTCGAACTGCCGAAGAAGATCGTCGCCGCCTGCAAGGCCGCCGGCATTCGTCGCCTGGTGCACATGAGCGCCCTCAACGCCGACAGCAAGGGCCCGTCCGAATACCTGCGCTCCAAGGGCGACGGCGAAGCCATCGTGCTGGCTGCCCAGGGCGAACTCGATGTCACCGTTTTCCGTCCGTCGGTCATTTTCGGTCTCGGCGATTCCTTCCTGTCCATGTTCGCCGCCGTGCTCAAGAAAGTACCGTTCTTCCCGCTCGGTTTCGGCCATGCCCGCTTCCAGCCGGTATGGGCTGCCGACGTGGCCGACGCCTTCGTCGATGCCCTGGCCGATGCCAGCACCTACGGCCAGGCCTACGATCTGGCCGGCCCCAAGGTTTATACCCTGCGCGAACTGGTCGATTACACCAAGGAACTGACCGGCAGCACGGCCACCGTGATCCCGCTGTCGGAAGGCTGGGCCTACCTGCAAGCCGGCCTGATGTGGCTGGCCCCGAGCCCGATGCTGTCGCCGGACAACCTGCGTTCGATGGAAAAGGACAGCGTCTGCGAAGGTACCTGCAAGGCCCCGGCCGACTGGCGCCCGACTGCGCTGGAAGCCATCGCCCCGACCTACATCGCACTCAACACGCCGAAGGGCAAGCTCGACAGCTTCCGCTTCCGCGCCGGTCGCTAAATCAAGCGGTCTGCCTGCCGTGCAGATATTCATCGTTGGCGGCGCCGTCCGCGATGAACTGCTCGGCCGGCCCAATGCCGACCGCGATTACGTCGTCGTCGGTGCCACCCCGGAAGCCATGCTGGCGCAAGGTTTCCGGCCGGTGGGCAAGGATTTTCCGGTTTTCCTCCATCCCGACACCCACGAGGAATACGCGCTGGCCCGTACCGAGCGCAAGACCGGCCGCGGCTACCACGGCTTCGCCTTCCACGCCGCCCCCGACGTCAGCCTTGAAGACGACCTGGCCCGCCGCGACCTGACCATCAATGCCATGGCCAAGGCGGCCGACGGCAGCCTCGTCGATCCCTTCCACGGCCGGCGCGACCTGCAGGACAAGGTGCTGCGCCATATCGGCCCGGCCTTTGCCGAAGACCCGGTGCGCATCCTGCGCATCGCCCGCTTTGCCGCCCGCTTCAATGATTTCAGCATAGCCCCGGAAACCCTGGAACTGATGCGCGGCATGGTCGCCAATGGCGAAGTCGACCATCTGGTCGCCGAACGGGTCTGGCAGGAACTGGCCAAGGGGCTGATGGAAGACAAACCGTCGCGCATGATCGAGGTGCTGCGCGACTGCGGCGCCCTGGCCCGCCTGCTGCCCGAGGTCGACAAGCTGTTCGGCGTACCGCAACGTGCCGACTACCACCCGGAAGTCGATACCGGCATCCACACCCTGATGGTCGTCGACCAATCCGCCCGCCGCGGTTTCGCGCTGCCGGTGCGCTTCTCGGCGCTGACCCACGATCTCGGCAAGGCGGAAACCCCGGCCGACATCCTGCCCCGCCACCTTGGCCACGAGGAGCGCAGCGTACGCCTGACCGAGCAGCTCTGCGCGCGCCTGCGCGTGCCCAACGACTGCCGCGACCTGGCGCTGATCATGGCCCGCTACCACGGCAACGTGCATCGCGCCGGCGACCTCAAGGCCAGCACCATCGTCACGCTGTTCGAGAAAACCGACGCCCTGCGCCGGCCGGAACGCTTCCGGCAGTTGCTCGAAACCTGCCTGTGCGATTACACCGGCCGCCTGGGTTGGGAAGAGAAGGCCTACGACAGCCCGCAAAGGCTGCTGGCAGCGCTCGCCGCGGTCAATGCCGTGCCAGCGGGTGAAATTGCCGCTGCCTGCAACGACAAGGGCAAGATTCCCGAACGCATCCACGCCGCCCGCGTCCGGGCGGTCAAGCAAGCCCTAAATGAGCCGGGAGAGCAGCCAGAGCAGCAGTGAAAAAATCAGCGTCGTGGCCACCGGAAACGCGTAGTTGCGGCCGCGAAAGCGAAAGGCGAAATCGCCCGGCAACTGGCCGAAACGAATGAAACGCGCCAGATGCGGTGCGATGATACCCAGCAGGAAAATCGCCACCACCAGCGTCAATAGCCACTTCAGCATCTTGCCCAGCATCTCCCGAAAACCGCATTAGAACACGCCCCCAGCCGAGCCCATGCTAAAAACACACAACGTCGAAGGCCTCGAAGTCTTCTCCTGCCTGCCCAGCCGCAAAACCGCCAGGCCCGCCCTGCTGTTCGTGCACGGCGCCTTCGCCGGCGGCTGGATGTGGACGGAAACCTTCATGCCCTTCCTGGCCAAGGCCGGCTACCCCTGCTACGCCGTATCGCTGCGCGGCCATGGCGGCAGCGACGGGCGGGAAGAGATCAACTGGCATTCGGTCGCCGACTATGTCGACGATGTGAAAACCGTCGTCGATTGGCTGGATCAGCCGCCTGTCCTGATCGGTCATTCGATGGGCGGCTTCATCGTCCAGAAATACCTGGAACACCGCCCGGCGCAAGCCGCCGCGCTGATCTGCTCGGTACCGCCGCAGGGCCTGATCGCCTCCCAGTTCCACCTGCTGCTCAGCAAGCCGCATTTGTTCCTCGAACTGAACCGTATCCTGAGCGGCGAATACACCGATACCGCCACCCTGCACGAGGCGTTGTTCGCCGGCGAAGTCGACCAAGCCATGCTGGCCGCCTGGCTGACCCGCATGCAGAACGAGTCGCAACGGGCCATCCTCGACATGACCATGTTCAACCTGCCCAACCTGTTTGCCATGAACCGCCCGCCGATGCTGATCCTGGGCGCCGAGGACGACGTGCTGGTGCCGGCTTTCCTGGTGCAGACCACGGCCCATACCTACGGCCAGCGCGCCCACATCTTCCGGCACATGGGCCACGCCGTCACCCACGAAAAAGAATGGCCGCTCGTAGCGGCCACCTTGCGCGACTGGCTGGACGAACTCAAGCCCTGACGTCTACGCTGTTCCCGAGATTGGGCGGGTTGGTGTACTGCTGCGGCAGGGCCTGCAACAACTGCATGGCCGACTGCGCCTGAATATCCATGGCCTTCTTGAGTACCGCTATCCCGACGGCGTCGCCCGTTTGTGCCTGTGACAAAGCGGTGCTCGAGCTGACCAGTGCCGTGACATCCATCTTGCGCTCCCTTCGTTTAGGACACATTATTGCTTTAGTGTAATAGAGGCGGCGCCAAATTCAATGAGTGATTCCGAGAAGACCAGCCAGATTTCCGCCATTAGCGCCGCCATTCGCGCCAAGCGGGAACGCAAGGGCTCGGTATCGCGCGACGATATCGAAGCACTGGAAGCCTCGCTGATCGCCGATATCGAGGCCTTCGACCTCGATGCCGCCGAGCGCCGCGCCCGCCGCGAGCACCTTGCCAATTCAGGTGCCGGGATGGTCGACCCGGCACTGGTCTTTCCCGAAATCGTGCCGCAACGAGCCAGCACGCCGCCGCACCAGGACGACACCCTGCCGGCGGCCGACCAGCCCACCGGTAGCGAACTGCCGCTCCCTGAAATCAGCGGCCTTGGCCTGCTCGATCAACTACGCCGCCAGGCCGAGATCCGCCAGCGCGAAATGCACAGCGCCCTGGCCAAGCGCACGGCGATCAACGAAGCCATCGACCAGGCGCTGAAGCACATCTTCTTCTTCCTGCACGAACTGGTGCAGCAACTGAACATCGTCAAGCCCGGCATTCCGCGCGATTACCCACTGGTCGACAAGCACCTGCTCAGCCACCTCGACTGGCACGAGGGTTTTTCCGATTACCGCACCCAGAGCCAGAGCGCCGGCGCGCTGGTCGAACTGGTCACCTTCTCCTACCACCTGAACGGCAAGGGCTCGCTGCGTATCGAGCGCGACGGGGCTGCCGTCGAACGCTTCCGCACCACGCTGTTCGATTTTGGCCTGCCCTTCACCTGCAAGGAATTCAAGAACGAGCGCCAGTACGTCGAACGGGCCGAATTCGACATCCGCTGCGATGTCAGCGTCAGCGCCCGCTGGCGGGCCGACTTTGCCAAAGGCGTCATCATCCTCGAGGCGCGCAACCTGGAGCGCCTGGGCAGCGCCCTCTACACGCTGCGCCCGCGCGCCATCGACCAGGCTCTGCTCGACGACTTCGGCCACCTCGTCCTCGGCCAGCCAAACCGCTTCCGCGAACTGGCCCAGCGCTGATCGCCCTTCGGATCGGCACCATAAGCGAGCCCTCCACCAAGGTGCCGTTCACGACCGGCTGACTGCGCCTGCGATACTCGCCTTGAAATTTTCAACGGGCACTGCTGCTTGCCGATGCCCGTCGTCGAGGATTAGCGATTTCCGCCGGGCCCCATACCGCCCATGCCACCCATTCCACCGCCAGGCCCCATGCCACCCATGCCGCCTCCCGGGCCCATGCGACGTCCTTGCCCACCACCCCGAACGGGCGGAGCATCGGGCAAAGTCACTCCTTTTTCCTTGGCCCGCAACTGCATCTGCTCATGGTGCTGCAGTCGAATTTGCTCACGCTCTTCCGCAGTTTTGGCGGCCCGCAACTTGTTGCGATGTTCGATGCGTTCCTGATTGGTCATCAATTGGCTGCCATAAATCGGCGCATCGGCGGCAAAGGAAACCGACGAAGCCATCAAGCCCAACGCGATGGCAGACAAGGTGATTTTGAAGCTGCTCTTGGTCATTTTTCTCTCCCATAAATCCGGCACATCAACGATCAAGGTAACGAGGCCTTTTTCCACCCCGTCACTTCAGTTATAGCCCGAATCTCGGAGAAATCCGGTTTTGCAACAAATAGTTGCAATTGGCACACCAAATATTAGACAAATCTGAAATTACTTGTCTATACTTGTAAGTAACTTATTACATACAAGCGCAGCCATGCCGATCAATCCTCGTCAATCAACGGAATCCCGTCAGGCAGAAATCATCTCCACGATGCTTGCCCTGGCGGCCGAACGAAACCCTGCCGACATCACAACCACGGACATTGCCAAGGCGATGAATGTGACGCAGGGGGCTCTGTTTCGACACTTTCCGACCAAGGAGGCGATTCGACTTGCGGTCATCGAGTGGATCGAGGCGCGACTGATGACCGAACTGGCCGCGGCACGGCAGGCGGCGCCCGATGTCTTGCGGGGGCTGGAGGCGATGTTCCTGGCGCATGTGGGATTCATCCGCGAATTTCCCGGTGTGCCGCGCCTCGTCTTTGCCGAACTGCAGCAGCCGGATAGCTCGCCGGTACGGCAACGCGTTCAAAATGTCATGCGGCGCTATCGCCAGACGCTGGCGGAAGCCCTGGCGACCGCCAAATCAATGCACCTGATCCGCCCGGATGTCGATTGCCAGGCGGCGGCAGCCTTGTTCCTTGGCGCCATTCAGGGCCTCGTGATGCAAGCCATGCTCGGGGGAAGCGCATCGGATGGCAAGGCGCAGGTCGTCGGGGTTTTGCAGCTTTACCTTGCCAGCCTGGGCACCAAGCCATGAAACCCAGCCCGTTTTTTACACGGAAGACTGGCCTTGGCCTCTTTGCCGCACTGCTCATCTCCGGATTCGGCCTGGTTGTCGCCCGCTCAGGCCCGCTGTCGCCCATCCAGGTAACAACGCACCATGTCGAGACCGGCTCGCTTTCTCCGGCGATATTCGGCATCGGTACCGTCGAGGCGCGGCGCAGCTATCTGATCGGCCCGACGGCGGCCGGGCGGGTCAAGGCGGTTCATGCGGATGTCGGCGAGACGGTCAAGGCCGGGCAACTGCTGGCGGAAATCGACCCTGTCGACCTCGACGAGCGCCTCCGCTCGACGGAAGCGGCTTACGCCCGTGCCGCCAGCGCCGTCACGGCAGCCGAAGCCCAACGCAAGGATGCGCTGGCCAAGCGGCAACTGGCCGAACTGAACAGCAAACGCTATCGCGACCTGGGCGGCAGGAATTTTGTCAGCACCAGCGCGGTCGAGGGCAAGCAGCAAGAGCTGGAATCCGCCCAGGCCGCCCTTGAGGCCAGCGAAGCCACCCTGCTTGGTGCCCGGCAGGAACAGCGCCGCCTGCAGGCTGAGCAGGACGGAATACGCCAGCAACGCAGCAATCTGCGCTTGCTGGCGCCACAGGATGGCCTGGTGATCAGTCGCGACGCCGAACCGGGCTCGACGGTGATCGCCGGCCAACCGGTACTTCGCCTGGTCGAACCGGGTAGCCTGTGGATCAGGGCGCGCCTGGATCAAGGGCGGTCGCGCGGGCTGGCGGTTGGGCAAGCGGTGGACATCGTTCTGCGCAGCAATGCGTCGGCAACGCTGCCCGGCAAGGTAGCCCGCATCGAGCCCTTGAGCGACAGCGTCACCGAGGAGCGCATCGCCCAAATTACCTTCGAGCGCATCCCCGAAGGCTTGAGCGTGGGCGAGATGACCGAGGTCACTGTAAAAACCGGCCCCACCCAACCCGGCCTGGTGGTTCCGAATGCCGCCATCAAGCAGATGCCCCAGGGCAGCGGGGTGTGGAAACTCAAGGACGGCAAGCCGACCTTGATCCCGGTGAAGCTGGGCAGCAGCAGCCTCGATGGCAAGGTGCAAATTGTGGACGGCCTGGTCGCAGGCGACGAGGTGGTCGTTCACAGCGAGCGCGACCTCGCCAAAGCGGCGCGCATCAAGGTGGTCAGCCAACTCACCGGGAAATCCAAGTGATCAGCCTGGCCGGGCGCGACATTCTCCATTCCTGGTCGAAGTTTGTCCTGACCGGCATCGGCCTGGGCCTGTTGATCGGGGTCACCCTGACCATGGCCGGGGTGTACCGGGGCATGGTCGATGACGCGAAAGCCCTGCTCAACAACAGCGGCGCCGATATTTGGGTCGTGCAGCAAGATACCCAGGGGCCCTATGCGGAGTCGTCGAGCCTGCGCGACGACGCCTACCGTGCCTTGCTGGCCCTGCCCGGTGTCTCGCGTGCCGCCAATGTCACCTATTTGACGATGCAGGTACGTCTTGGCAAGACCGACGTGCGCGCCATGGTGGTCGGCTTTGAACCCGGGCAACCTGGCGAGCCGGGCTACCTGGTCGCCGGCCGGCAGATCACCCGCAGCCATTACGAGGCGGTGGCCGATGTAAAGACCGGATTCCACCTGGACGACACGATACGTATCCGTCGCCACGACTATCGAGTCGTCGGTCTGACCCGGCGCATGGTGTCCTCAGGCGGTGACCCGATGGTCTTCATTCCCCTCAAGGATGCGCAGGAAGCGCAGTTCCTCAAGGACAACGACGCCATCCTCAACGAACGCGCCCGTACAACGGCCAACCCCAGCCTGAACCGGCCGGGCGTGCCTGGCCTGCTCGATGCCATCCTGGCCTCCCAGAACGCCAATCACAACGTCAATGCAGTGCTGGTTCAGGTTGTCGCCGGCACAGACACCGCCCAGGTGGCGAACGAGATTCGCCGCTGGAAGCATTTGCAGGCTTTTACCCGCACGCAGATGGAAGAGATTCTGGTTGCCAAGCTGATCGCGACCTCGGCCAAACAGATAGGCATGTTCCTGGTCATCCTGGCCATTGTCAGTGCGGCGATTGTGGCCTTCATCATCTACACCATGACCCTGGGCAAGATACGGGAAATTGCCGTGCTTAAGCTCATCGGCACCCGCAACCGGACGATTGCCGGAATGATTCTCCAGCAAGCCATGGGGCTGGGCTTTATTGGCTTCATGGTCGGCAAGACCGCAGCGACGGTCTGGGCACCGTTCTTTCCGAAGTTCGTCCTGCTCGAACCGGGTGACGCGGTGCGCGGCTTCATCGTGGTGATGGCGATTTGCGCCGTAGCCAGCACGCTCGCCATCCGCGTCGCCCTGCGTGTAGACCCGGCAACGGCCATAGGAGGCTGAGGTGGAAGGATTCGGGATTCACATCGAAGGCCTGCGCAAACGCTATGGCGAAGGCGATACGGCGGTCGACGCGCTGAAGGACATCAATATGACCGTTGCGCCGGGCGAGGTGGTCGGCCTGATTGGCCCTTCGGGTTCGGGGAAAAGCACCTTGCTCAAATGCCTGGGGGCAGTCATCGAACCGACTGCCGGCAAAATGACTTTAGGCAATGAGGTGATATTCGACGATGGCTGGAAAATCCCCGACCTGCGCGCCCTGCGCCGTGACCGGATTGGCTTTGTTTTTCAGGCGCCCTACCTGATTCCGTTCCTGGATGTGACCGACAACGTGGCCTTGCTGCCCATGCTGGCCGGCCAGCCAAACGCGGCGGCCCGCCGGCGGGCGAATGAATTGCTCACCGCGCTGGACGTCGGGCATCGCGCCAAGGCCCAGCCGGCGCAGCTTTCCGGTGGCGAGCAGCAGCGCGTCGCCATCGCCCGCGCCCTGGCCAATCAACCGCCGGTGATTTTGGCCGACGAACCGACGGCGCCGCTGGACAGCGAACGGGCACTCAGCGTCGTGCGCATTCTCAACGACATGGCCCGGCAGTTTCGAACCGCTATCATCGTGGTCACACACGACGAGAAAATCATCCCCACTTTCAAACGCATCTACCAAATTCGCGACGGGAAAACCGTTGAAGAGAAGGGGATCGGGGCCGGTTAAACCGAAATCCGATAATCGGACGCGGCTTGGTAGCGGGCTGCCAGGCCAAGCGGATGCGATTCGGGGATTTGCCGGATGTGCCTTCCCGGCCAACGAATACGACCTTGCTACAGGCGCCAGCCCTGGTCGCCACTGGCAAAGCCGAGCAGTTCATCGTCGATGCCGCGCCCGACGGCGATCACCTTGAACAGTTCGCCCATCTCGTGCGGCATGAGCAGGGTATTCACCGCCCCGGCCGCCCGAATGTAGTCCGGCGTCGCATTCGGAATGGCCGCCAGCCGATCCAGGATGCCGCAGTTGAGCAGGAATTGCCCCTGGTTGGTATAGCCGAGCAGATCCAGCCCTGCGCCGTGGGCTGCTGCGATCACCGACGTGAAATCGACATGCACCGTCACGTCCTGCAGGCCGGGCAGGTAGAAGGGATCGGGATGGGCATGGTGGCGGTAATGGCACATCAGCGTGCCGCGCCCGCGTTGCTGGTGGTAGAACTCACGGCGCGGAAAACCATAGTCGATCAACAGCAGGGCACCTTTTTCCAGCCGATGCCCCCATTCCGCCGCCCAGGCCCGCACGGCCAGGCTGATTTCGCTCTCGAAACCGGGCGGCAACTGGCATTGTTCGCCGATTTCCTCGGCCGCCGTCAGCAGGGCACCGCTGGCCGGACGTTCCTGCCAGACGAAATTGCCGGCATCATCGAGCCCGACACCGCGCTCGATGATCCCCTCGGCGCGCCAGGCCACGATATGCGCCGGCATGGCATCGAGCAGTTCGTTGGCAACCACGGCACCGGTAAAACGCTCGGGCAGGCGATCCAGCCATTCGACGCGCGCCAGCAGATGGGGCGCCGCCGCGGCGATGGTCTGCTGCTGCCGCTCACGCAGGTCGGCCGACAGGTCGAGGATGAAGTAACGCTCGGGCAAGGCGCCCAACTGTTCCAGTTCGAGCAGCAAGTCGGCCGCCAAACGGCCCGAACCGGCACCGACTTCGAGCACGACCGGCGCCGAAGCCGCCAGCACCTGTGCCACCTGGCGTGCCAAAGCCTGGCCGAAGAGGGCGGAAATCTCAGGCGCCGTGACGAAATCGCCCGCCGCGCCGAATTTGCGTGCCCCCGCCGCGTAATAGCCTTGGGCGGGGCGATAGAGCACCTGCTCCATGAAGCGGGCAAAGGAAACCCAGCCGCCGGCCGCCCCGATATCGTCGGCGATGGCTTGTTGCAAAGCCTGGCTATGGGCAAGCGCCTCGGGGGCAGGAACGGGCAGATTATCCATCGCAAGTGCAAAAAGTGCCGATTTTACGGCCTAGCCGGCCCAAGCCGCACGCCATATGTTATTTTTCCTCTTTAGCGCCAAGGGAGGAGAGCAGTCTTGCGCATCAAACAAGTCATCAGCCGCAAGCCGGGCGACAACAGCCAGGCCGGAACCGCCTTGCAGGGCTTCACCAGCGACCTGTTGCTGGTTTTCGGCAGCGTCGATCACTTCACCCACCCGGAATTTGCTGACAACTTGCGACAACTGGCGCCACAGGCCATCCTGCTCGGTTGTTCGACCGCCGGCGAGATCACGCCGGACGGCGTCGAAGACGGCACCTGTACCCTGACCGCCATCGATTTCGCCAACGTCGGCCTGCAAGCCGCCAGCACCGAACTGCACGGCATGGACGACTCGTTTGCCGCTGGCGAACGTCTCGGGCAACAACTGGCCGCCCCCGACCTGAAGGCGGTTCTGCTCTTCGGGCCGGGCGTCCAGATCAACGGCAGCGCGCTGGTCAATGGCATCGCCAGCATCATCGGCACGCAGGTGCCGGTCACCGGCGGCCTGGCCGGGGATGGCGGCGCCTTCAAGCAAACCTATACCCTGGGCCCGGCTGGCGTCAGCAGCAAGGCCGTGGTTGCCGTCGGCCTGCACGGTAACAGCCTGCGCTTCGGCCACGGCTCCTTCGGCGGCTGGGAACCCTTCGGCCCGGCCCGCAAGGTAACACGCTGCGTCGGCAATATCCTCTACGAACTGGATGGCGAACCGGCCCTCGACATCTACAAACGCTACCTCGGCGAGCATGCCCGCGACCTGCCGGCCTCCGGCCTGCTTTTCCCGTTCGCCATGCTCGGCGAGGATCACAACGCCATGGGCCTGATCCGTACCATCCTCGGCGTCGACGACACGCAAGGCAGCCTGATCCTGGCCGGCGAAATCAATCCCGACGGCTACCTGCGCCTGATGCACGCCAGCACCGACAAACTGGTCAACGGCGCCGAAGCCGCGGCCGAAGCGGCAGCCGCCATGTTCCAGGCGAGCGATGACAGCCTGGCCATCCTGGTCAGCTGCGTCGGCCGCAAGCTGGTCATGGGGCCACGGGTCGACGAGGAAGTCGAGGCCGTCGGCGACGTTTTCAGCAAGCAAGCCGTGCTCACGGGCTTTTACTCCTACGGCGAGATCAGCCCCTTCGCACCGGGCGCCTCGTGCAAGCTGCATAACCAGACGATGACCATCACCTGCCTCGGCGAGGCCTGATCCGCCAGTCATGCACAAGACCCTCCAGCGACAGCTCAAGCGCAGCCTCGGCATCGGCGACGAAGCCGAGCTGTCTGCGCTGCTCGCCGCCCTGCAAGCCGAAGCGGCTCATGCTGCTCCGGCCCTCCGCCCGCTGCTGGCGGGTTTTGGCGACTTGCTGAGCAAGGTCGACGCCAGCTACGAGCAATACGAACGCGATCTCGAACTGCGCACGCGCAGCCTGGAAATTTCGTCGGCCGAGCTATCCAGCGCCAACGACAAGCTCCGCGATTCGCTGCGCGACCACGAGAACGCCCTCGGCTCGCTGCGCCAGGCGATCCACGACCTGTTGCCGGAAGAACAGCGCACCAGCGCCGCCTCGCTGGCCGATGACGATATCGCCGCGCTGTCCGAGCGCATTGCTGCCGTCATTGCCGAAAATGAACTCGGCCGCCGGGAACTGGCCAACCAGAAATTCGCCCTCGACCAGCACGCCATCGTCAGCATCACCGACCCTCAGGGCACGATCCTTTACGCCAACGACCGTTTTTGCGAAATCAGCGGCTACCCGCGCGAATTCCTGATCGGCAAGAACCATCGCATCATCAATTCCGGCACCCATCCGCCCGAACTGTTCCAGGACATGTGGCAGACCATCACGGCTGGCCGTGTCTGGCGGGGCGAGGTATGCAACCGTACCGCCAGCGGCGGTCTCTACTGGGTCAGCGCCACCATCGTGCCGCTACTCGGGGCCGGGGGGGCACCCGAGCGCTATATCGCCATCCGCACCGACATTTCCGACCGCAAGCGCATGGAGGTGCAACTGTCCGAGCAGTTGCACCTGGTCGAGGAACTGATCGAAACCATTCCGCTGCCCATCTACCTGAAAGACACCGCCGGCCGCTACGTGCGCCTGAACCGCGCCTTCGAAACCTTTTTCCAGGTCTCCCGGGAAAGCTTCATCGGCCGCACCCTGCACGACCTGCTGCCGCTCGAGGATGCCCGACTGCATGCCGAGAAGGACGCCGAACTGTTCGCCTGCCGCGGCACACAATCCTACGAGGCCATCGTCCATAGCCGTGATGGCATGCTCCACAACGCCGTCTACCACAAGGCCATCCTGACCCGGCACGACGGCAGCGTGTCCGGCCTGCTCGGCACCATCGTCGACATCACCGACCGCAAACGGGCCGAAATCGAGAGCCTGCACGCCAAGGAAGCGGCCGAAGCGGCCAGCCGCGCCAAGAGCGATTTCCTGGCCAACATGAGCCACGAAATCCGGACGCCGATGAATGGCGTCATCGGCATGACCGACCTGGCCCTGGACACCCCGCTCAACCCGGAGCAACGCGAATACCTGAGCATCGTCAAATCGTCAGCCGAGTCGCTACTCACCATCATCAACGACATCCTCGACTTCTCGAAAATCGAAGCCGGCAAGCTGCTCATCGAGAGCATTCCCTTCGACCTGCACCGCCTGATCTCCGACACCCTCAAGCCGCTCGCCCTGCGCGCCCACGAAACCGGTCTCGAACTGCTCAACGACGTACCGGCGGACATCCCGCGCTTCGTCGAAGGCGACCCGAGCCGCATCCGCCAGGTCTTGGTCAACCTGGTCGGCAACGCCATCAAATTCACCCAGCGCGGCGAAATCGCGCTGGGCGCCGAACTGATGCGGCAGCAGGACGGGCAAGCCATCATTCACTTCGCCGTAAGCGACACCGGCATCGGCATCGCGCCGGACAAGCAGGAACATATCTTCGACGCCTTCTCCCAGGAAGACTCGTCCACCACCCGCAAATACGGCGGTACCGGCCTCGGCCTGTCGATCAGTCGCCGCCTCGTCGAACTGATGGGCGGCAACATGTGGCTGCGCAGCACGCTTGGCCGGGGCAGCACCTTCCACTTCTCCATCACCCTGCGCCTGGGCGAGGAAAGCGCCGCGACCGCCACAACAGCCGTGAACGTGGCCGGGCACCACATCCTGATCGTCGACGACAACGCAACCAATCGCCGCATCCTGCGCAGCATGCTGGCTACCCTGCAGATCAGCGCGACCGACGTTGCCTCGGGCGAGGAAGCGCTGGCTCTGATGCAGGCCGGTCTCGAACACTTCGACTGCATCCTGCTCGACGCCCAGATGCCCGGGCTCGACGGCTATGCGCTAGCCCGCCGCCTGCATGCCGAACATCCCGACCTGCCGCCAATGTTGATGCTGTCTTCCGGCGCCTTGCGCGGCGATGCGCTGCGTTGCCAGGAATCCGGCATCGCCGGCTTCTTCAGCAAGCCGATCGCCAGCGACGAGTTGGTCGCCGCCCTCGGTCGGCTGTTCGCGCCGCAAGAAGGGGCAGGCAAGCCGGAAAAACCGCCCCTGCTCACCCGCCACACCCTGCGCGAGGCCAGCCAGGCCCTGCGTATCCTGCTCGTCGAGGATCATCCGACCAACCAGAAGCTGGCCCTCGGCCTGCTCGCCAAATGGGGCCACGATGCCGTCCTGGCGCAAAACGGCCAGGAAGCGCTCGACATTCTCGCCACGCAATCCTTCGACCTGATCCTGATGGACATGCAGATGCCGGTCATGGGCGGCATCGAGGCCACCCGCCATATCCGGGCCAGCGAAGCCCTCCAGCAAGGACGGCGCACCCCCATCATCGCGATGACTGCCGCGGCCATGCAGGACGACCGCGACGCCTGCCTCGCCGCCGGCATGGACGACTACATTTCCAAGCCGATCAAGGTCAAGGAACTGCAAGAAAAACTGGCGGCCCACAGCCGAACCGACTGATTAAACGTCGAAAATCTCCTGTTTCGGGGGAGTAACACAGGGTAAACTTCGCGGTTTTCCGCTTCGCGCGCAGCAACGCTGCCGGCAACGACCATGAACAGCTCCAACACCCTGCAAAAACTCCGCAAATTCCTTGAAGGCCGTACCGGCAAGGCGATCATCGACTACAACATGATCGAGGATGGCGACACGGTGCTCGTCTGCGTTTCCGGCGGCAAGGATTCCTACACCCTGCTCGCCATGCTGATGGCGCTGCAGCAACGTGCGCCGATCAAGTTCAAGCTGATCGCCATGAACCTCGACCAGAAGCAGCCCGGCTTCCCGGCCGAGATCCTGCCCAATTACTTCAAGTCGATCGGCATCGAACACCACATCATCGAGTCCGACACCTACTCCATCGTCAAGGACAAGATTCCCGAGGGCAAGACAACCTGCTCGCTGTGTTCCCGCCTGCGCCGCGGCATCATCTACCGTACCGCCAAGGAACTGGGCGCCAACAAGATCGCCCTCGGCCATCACCGCGACGACATGGTGCACACCCTGTTCCTGAACCTGCTGTTCGGCGGCAAGATCAAGGCCATGCCGCCCAAGCTGGTCACCGACGACAAGGCCCACGTCGTGATCCGGCCGCTGGCCTACTGCGCCGAGGCCGACATCGCCAAGTTCGCCCGCGGCATGGAATTCCCGATCATCCCGTGCAACCTGTGCGGCTCGCAGGAAAACATGCAGCGCCAGAAGATTCGCGAAATGATGCAGGAGTGGGACAAGCGCTACCCGGGGCGCACCGAATCGGTGTTCACCGCCATGCAGAACGTCGTCCCGTCGCACCTTGCTGACCTCGACCTGTTCGACTTCCGCGGCCTGACGCTGGATACACCGGTCGAGGAGGGCGACATCGCCTTCGACAGCCCGGAATTGCCGATGAGCGGCAGCATCCCCATAAGCCTAAAGGCATAATGCATATTCTGTAACTGTCAGCATATAATTAGCTTCGAATACATTTTTCAATTTCTGGTCTTTGTGAGCCGATGAGCGCCACGCAACGCAAATTGACGGTGATGTTCGCCGACGTTTCCGGCAGCACGGCGCTGTTCGAAAAACTCGGCGACCGCGAGGCCATGCACGCCGTCGAGCGCTGCCTGAAGCGCATGAAGCGCTCCATCGACGGCTACAAGGGGCGCACCATCCAGATCGTCGGCGACGAACTGCTGGCCGCTTTCGACAATGCCGAGGAAGCCTGCCAGGCGGCCATCGACATGCAGCAACGCATCGCCGATCTGCCGCCGGTATCCGGCCTCAAATTGACCATCCGCATCGGCCTGCATTGCGGCGTCGTGGCGGAAAGCGAAGACAAGCTGGGTGGCCCGGCTGTCGCCACGGCAGCACGCATCGCCGGCATCGCTCGGCGCGACCAGATCCTGTGCAGTTCCGAACTGGTCAAGGAATTGGCCCAGCCCGGCATCATCAGCGCCGATCCCATGCCCAAGCTGGGTACGGTCGCCGAAAACGGCACTGAACTCGCCCTGTTCCAGATTCACTGGCCGAGCTACCAGGGCGGCTCCTACCCGATGTCCACCTTCGGCCCGAGTAGCCATCTGCCGGTCGACCGGCTGTGCATCCGCTACCGCGGCAAGGCCTTCCTGGTCGATGAAAAAACGCCGGTACTGACCATCGGCCGCGATCTCGGCTGCAAGCTGGCCATCGACGACCGCAAGGCCTCCCGCCAGCACGCCCGCGTCGAGCGCCGCAACGACGGTTTCTACCTGATCGACACCAGCACCAACGGGAGTTTCGTGAGCCTTGCCGGCCGCCAGGAAGTCATGCTCCGGCGTAACGAGATGGCGCTCGAAGGCAAAGGCAAGATCAGCTTCGGCACCTCGGCAAACGACCCGCAATCCGACCTGGCCGATTTCGAGCACCTGTAAACGACAACCGGCCATCCGCAGATGGCCGGCCAGCTGAAGATTCCCGCTTATTACTTGGCTGCGTCAGCCGAGCACTTCTTCATAAAGCTGTTCTTGGCCGCGCCGGCCAGCTTCTTGTCCTTGGCCTTGGCGGCACACTCGGCATTTTCAGCCGGTGCTCCGGCATCGGCCTGGCACTTCTTCATAAAGCTGTTCTTGGCCGCGCCGGCCAGTTTCTTCTCGGCCGCCCGCGCCGCACAGTCATCGGCAGCGTAAACAGCGTTAGCGGAGAATGCGACGAGCAGCAGAGCAATCAGTTTCTTCATGGTGGTGTCCCCGTGGTTGAGTGAAGGTACCGAGAAACTATCGGCCATTCATGCGTCATCGTCAAGCATCATGCGCTGCTGGCGATCCATGAAGTCCTGCAGGCTGTCGATGCCGCGCAATTGCAGGATGGTATTGCGCACCGCCGCTTCAAGCAGGACGGCCAGGTTGCGCCCGGCAGCAACCGGGATGACCACCTTGCGCACCGGTACGCCGAGCACTTCCTGCGTCTGCGCATCGAGCGGCAGGCGCGGTGCGTCGGCGGCGGCGGCCGTCTTCTGCAAATGGACGATCAGCTTCAGCTTCATTTTCCGGCGCGAGGCGGTTTCGCCGAAAATAGTGCGAATGTTGAGCAGGCCGAGGCCGCGCACTTCGAGGAAATCGCGCAACATGCCCGGGCAACGCCCCTCGATGGTGGCCGGCGCGATACGGGCCATTTCCACCACGTCGTCGGCAACCAGGCCGTGTCCGCGGGAAATCAGCTCCAGCGCCAGCTCGGACTTACCGACGCCGGAATCGCCGGTGATCAGCACCCCCATGCCGAGCACGTCCATGAACACGCCGTGCAGGCTGACCGTATCGGCCAGGCGGGCCGACAGGTAGATGCGCAGCAGGTCGATGATGGCCGAACAGGGCTTGGGCGAAAAAATCAGCGGCGTGCCACTTTGCGTACAGGCCTCGGTGACTTGCAAAGGTGGAGTCAGGCCATCGGCGACGATCACCGCCGGCGGCTGCGCATTGAGCAGGTCGGCAAACATTTGCCCGAAGCGGCGCTCGCCGATCCGCATGGCCCATTCGTACTCGGCCATGCCGAGTACCTGCAGGCGCTCCGGATGGATGATGTTGATATGCCCGACCAGGTCGGCACCGTAGCTGTTCGAGCCCTTGATCTCGATGCGGCGATCGGCCTCATGGCCGATATGCCAGTTGAGCAGCAGCTTTTCGCGGTTATCCTCGTAAAGCTGTACCAGGCTTACGTGGCGCACGAATCGGACTCAGGACTGGAAAAGGGCGAGCACAGCGGCCGGATCGACGGCAGTCTGCAGCTTTTCGCGGAAGGCACGATCCGAAAAGCGCTGGGCGAGTTCGGACAGGATCTGGAGATGCTGTTCGGTCGCCTGCTCGGGCACGAGCAGCACGAACAGCAGGTCGACCGGGCGGCCATCCGGGGAATCGAAAGGCACCGGCGTCGCCAGGCGCATGAAGGCGCCGGCCGCCTGCTTGAGCCCCTTGATGCGGCCGTGCGGAATGGCCACGCCTTGCCCAAGGCCGGTCGAGCCGAGCTTTTCGCGGGCGAAGAGGCTGTCGAAAATGATGGAGCGGGCCAATCCAAGACGCCCTTCGAAGAGGATACCTGCCTGTTCGAAGACGCGCTTCTTGCTGCTGGCGTCCAGGTTCAGCAAAACCTGGTCGGCGCTCAGAAGATTAGTCAGAGGGTTCATAAAAGGGGATAAAACAAGGCCGCAGCGAGTGCTGCGGCCGATCGACGCTTATTCGGCGTCATGCATTCCAGGCTTTTCACCACGATGGTGATCCTGGATCTTTTGCTTGTACTTCTGAACCTGGCGATCCAACTTGTCGAACATCGCGTCGATGGCGGCATAGAGATCGTCGCCGGATTCTTCGACATGCATGTCCTTACCCGGAACGTGGACGGTGACTTCAGCCTTCTGCTTCAGCTTCTCGACAGACAGAACGACGTTCACGCCAGTCACTTTGTCGAAATGACGAACCACGGGGTCCAGCTTGTTTTCCACGTACTCGCGCAGGGCGGGAGTAACTTCGATGTGGTGACCACTGATCTGCAGATTCATTTTTTCTCCTCTTTCTACAGGGTCTTACGTAAATTGACCGGCGGGATGTTGAGCGACTCACGGTATTTGGCCACCGTGCGCCGGGCAACCACGATTCCCTGCTGGCCTAGTATTTCGGATAATTGGCTATCCGACAAGGGCTTCTTGCCATCCTCGGCCCCGATCAGCTGCTTGATCAGGGCGCGGATGGCCGTAGCAGAACAGGCACCGCCGGTATCGGTAGCGACATGGCTGCCAAAGAAGTATTTCAGTTCGAAAATGCCGCGCGGCGTCGCCATGTATTTCTGGCTAGTCACGCGCGACACGGTCGATTCGTGCAGGCCGAGAATGTCGGCGATCTCGCGCAACACCAGCGGCCGCATGGCGACTTCGCCGTGCTCGAAGAACTGGCGCTGGCGGTCGACGATGGCCTGCGTAACGCGATGGATGGTGTCGAAGCGCTGCTGGACGTTCTTGATCAGCCAGCGGGCTTCCTGCAACTGGGTGGTCATGTTGCCGTTGCCGCGCCGCTGCTTGGCGAGAATCTCGGCATACAGGCGATTGATGCGCAGGCGCGGGTAGGCATCCGGATTAATGTAGGCCGTCCACTTGCCCTTGAGCTTCTTCACGATCACGTCGGGCGTGATGTAGCGGGCTTCGTGCTGCGCATAACCGGCGGCCGGGCGCGGGTTGAGGCTGGTGATCAGCGCCTGGGCGGCCTTGATGTCCTCGTCGTCGTAGCCGGTAACGCGGCGCAGCTTGGCAAAGTCGCGGGCAGCCAGCAATTCGAGGTGCTTGTCGACGATGAGCAGGGCAACATTGCGGTCGTGCTCGTCGGGCAGGGCGCGCAGTTGCAGGCTCAAACATTCCTGCAGGTTGCGGGCGCCAATACCGGTCGGGTCGAAGTTCTGGATATGGCGCAGGGCGATTTCCAGTTCTTCCAGCTCGATTTCGTATTCCGGCGGCAGGGTTTCCCACAGTTCCTGCAGCGGTGCCGACAGGTAGCCGTCGTCGTCGAGGGCTTCGATCAGGAAGCGCACCAGGCTGCGGTCGCGCTCGGACAGCTGGGTCATGCCCAGTTGCCAGCCGAGATGCTCGCGCAGGCTGACGTTGGCGGCATGGATGTCGTGTGCGTCGCTGTCGTCGTCTTCGTCGCGGCCGGCGCCGGTGAAGGTGCCGGCGTCCGAAGTCCAGCGGTCGTCATCGACTTCGGATGGCGCGGAGGGCACCTCGCCTTCGCGTTCCTCGCGCGGTTCGCGCTCCTCGCTGGCTTCGCTGCGCGTTTCCTCGTTGCGTGGCGAGTCGAACTGCTGCGCGCTGGCAAAGGATTCGGGGGCGTCGTCCTCGCGCTCCAGCATCGGGTTTTCGAGCAGGTAACGCTCGATTTCCTGCTGCATCTCGATGGTCGACAACTGCAACAGCTTGATCGACTGTTGCAACTGCGGCGTCAGCGCCAGATGCTGGGAGAGTTTTAGTTGGAGGGCCGGCTTCATCGGTTGGGGTCGGGCGCTGTCCGGTCAGAGCTTGAAATGCTCGCCGAGATAAACTCTGCGCACGCTTTCATTCTCCACGATTTCGTCGGGACGTCCAGCGGCCAGCACGTTGCCGGCGTTGATGATGTAGGCGTGATCGCAGATGCCCAGCGTTTCGCGCACGTTGTGGTCGGTGATCAGCACGCCGATAC